>NZ_JACRWG010000047.1:0-18842 GCF_014306455.1 Catenibacterium faecis | reverse complement strand
CAGTACAACAAATAACAACGAAATTATACACCTAAACCACCCTGAAAAAAAGCACTTTTTCTTCAGGGGTTTTCAGCATGCAATAAAAACTATGAAAAATTACTGATTATTTTTTTGAATTTTTACTTGATTTCTATTATCCAATTTTTTTAATGCCTTATTTTTATTTATTAATAATCCAGAAGTACGTGATATCAATTACCAGATTGCCTTAGGACTATTAGAGAATGGACATGAATTAGATTATTTAACTATTAATGAACTTGCAGAAAGATGTTTTGTTTCTACTTCTAGCTTAAATCGGTTCTTTCGTATTTATGGCTATAAGAAGTATATGATCTTTAAAGCATTATTCTCTAGTATTCTTAAATTAGAAGACTATGAAAGACTCATAGATATGTCATGTTAAATACCCTCCTATATGTATTCTATTAGAGAATTAGATAGGAGGGTAGTAGGCACTTTTAGGTAAGTATTAGATTTTCATGATTTCATTTGTTAGTTTGCTACCAATATTAAAATCGATTTTATACATTTCATCCCATAGATCTAAACACTTATTTGCAATAGTTTTATCTGTTATTAAATTTGAAGAAGCTGTTGCATAATAAAGAGTAGAAATTAGGCTAGATAAACATGTAGAAATAATATGACGAGTTTCTGGGGTAGTCATATCGTATTTTAACATCTTTTCACTGGATTCAAAAATGACATTTGCAAGATATTTAATGTCTTTTTGCTTGCATGCGAATTCAGAGAAATCTCTAAATGTTTTAGGATGCAAATTTGAAGACGAAATCATATTTATGATATCAGCATCTTTTTTTACATTTAAGATATCTTCATTAAGCAGATTTCTCCATATCCAGTGTTCATTAATGTTCCCGTTGCTGTTAAGTATTTGAAGCAATAAGTGTTTACATTTTTCCCTGAATTTATCTATTTTGAAATACTGTACCAACATTTTTATGATGTGTTTTTGAAGTTTGGCATTATGTAGATATATGTCGAGTATATCGTTAAAATCATCATAATGAACATATATATCAACTATTAAATATCCACATGTTTCTAATAAACGACTCTCATCGGTATTCATGGCATTTCTTATTATTCGATTAATAATTCTTTGATGATCAGAATAACAATAATAGAATATGTCTCGGGTTTTAGTGAATTTTATCATTGTGTAATCTTCACTGAATATTTTCATCATTTTATCCAGAGCCCATCTTTTATCGATATTATAAATAGGAGAAAGTGTACGTAGTGTTGCATATCTAATTACAGGATTAGTATCATTTACTAATTCTGAGATACAATCTTTAAATACAGAATAGTAATTCTTATCTGAATGTAGCAATTGAGAGATAGTGAAAATTGCTTTTCCACGTACACAGTTTAATGCTTTTGTTTCAATAGAAAAAGAATCAATGCTCGGTTCAGTAAGTATAGGATCATCTATTTCCAGAATAGCATTGTTAGTTGCAATCTCTTTAACGCAGTTAATCATATGGTTACTCCAGTGTTTATCAGGGTTCTTTTCAATGATTTGACAGATATTTTTATAAAAGCTTGGCGTATTAATGTAAAATTTTTTAATTATTCTTTCTATTTTATCACTAGATATACCTATAATTTTATTGCTTATTGATAGTCCAAAGAAAAAGGATTCAATAAATTCATTTCGAATTCGATTATTTTCGTTTAATAATAAGTCTATTATCTCCTCGGGATTTTTAGAAACATATGATTGAAAGCTTCTACAAAAATCATCTAAAGAATTATTAATAAAACATTTTTTATCATTTGACCATCTGCTTTTTCCTTTTTTACCTATTTTATTGTTTAGTATTATTTTCACCCACGCTTTGGCGGAGATTTCTTTATTGTCCACTGGTGATATAACACTTCCAGAATAACTGTCATGAAAGTGGACGTAAGGCATATAGGATTTTGATAAACTACGATTTAATACCATTAGCAAATTACTTGTTTCATTACTAATTTTTTGAGAGTCTATAGATTTAATGATTTCGTATTGAAAGTGTCCCCACATTGGGTAATATTCAGTATGATTTTTGTTATTGTTTTTTTCTTGATTTTCAGTATTATTCTCAAATGACTTATAGTGTTGTTTTAATTCTTCTTTTTGATTATTAGGAATATAGTGCGAAATTTTGCTCTCGAAAATTCTTAAAGTATTGGGTTGGCATATTTTTGAATATTTTTGAACTAATCTTTTTGTGTAATATAAGTCGTCTCGCTGTTCGCTAGAGTGTTCAAAACAGTTGTTTGTTATATCTTCGCAAAGATAGTTTAGTATATAATCAGCATAGTTATTATCTAAATTAATCATACCATCTAAGATTAATTCATTAAATAAATCATACCCCTTACCCATATATGGTTCATAGAATTCGATAAATCCATTTGAATCAGCTTTTGCAAATGCTCTGTTAGCTGCTTTGATTATTAGTATGCACGCTCTTTTTAATGTGTCTTCCTTAAAATATTTATTTGTCCACTCGCTTTTATTAAAGTCTATTTTGTTAGAGCATTCTTCAATAGTTGGTAAACAAGGATATAATATCTCTAAAACTGTTGAATAGTTGTCCGTAAAAGTATCAGAGTGAACTAATATTGATTCTTCTGTTTTGCTGTAAATTGATTCTTCTTGACTATAACTTGGTTTTATTTGAAGCATTAATGCAAATATTTTAATTGCTCTAATGGGATTACTAAAAAAGCTTTCAGAAAAAATAATGTAATTAAGCGGCGTAGTATTCTTAGAAAAGTATTCTAGTTTCAATTTGAAGAAATCGTCTGATTCTTCAATAATATTTCCATAGAAGCAACGCTCCCACTTAGAATTGTTTTCATCAGATAAACAATATTTTCTCATAAATTGAACTTGCTCTTTGTTATAATTAGGTGATATAGATTCGAATAACCTTATAACTGTTTCTGGAATATCTTCTGTCCATAAGTCTAATGTACCATTTTTGATTAGTTGAGTGATGTAGGGAGAATTACCGTTGATAATCACATTGATAACAGGTGTTTTCCATTGATTATTTTCAAGTAGTTCAAGGACAAACTCGATTATACATTCTTCAGGGTTTGGAATATGTGATAGTACTTCTAAATATAGATATTTAAAGCTATACCTTATATTTTCATTTTCAAGCATCTGTTCACCGATTTTAAGAAAGTCAGATGGATAGTAGATTAGCATTTCATGTAAGAAGATTTGCATTCGATACCTTTTGGTTGGGGTTTGGCTTTCTATACTGCCTGTGATGTCAGTGATTGGTTTTCCTTTGAAATACTTCTTCATCATTTGCTCAGCTAAAAAACAATCAAAAATCGATTGGTGAGTAAATGCAATGGAATTGTTAGTCTCAATTAAAAAATCGCTAGAAATCAGGAAGTCTTTAATATTTACATCAATAGTTAGAGATGGGAGGGGGATTGGATATCTACCATATGCATCATAGTGAGTAGTTATTTGTGAAATGATATTAATTATTTTGCTTGAATCTAGATTTTTTGAAGAAGCTCTATTCTCTAATTGTTTTTTCCATTCGTATACTAGTTGGTATGTTGTTTTGATATTTTCATTGTTTTGACTACCATCCAAGTTTTCCCATATATAAAGATTACTTGCTATTCTTAAGAGTTCTCGTATTCTACTGTTCAGATTACTATATGAAGGACCTATAATCTTTAAAACATCTGAATTACTAAGTAAATCTACTTTGATTTTCATCCACTCAACGCTATCTTTAGCATCATCCTCTTTAATAAACAGTTCTTTGATATCTAAGTCGTTTTCTAAATCATAACTTCTGCAAACAAATACTAATGACAGTTTAGAGTTACGGTCTTTATTGATGTTGTTAATTTGATGAATGAGTTCCATACAAACATTTAGTGCTTGAACAGAGTTTGCTTGAGTCCATCTTAATGCATCTAGTTGATCAAGAATGATTACAGCATTTTTATTGGCAGAAATAGAATTCATACAATGAGAAATTGATGCTGGAAATTCCATTTTTTGACTCCATTTTTGTGGATTTTCAGTCGGAATGTGCGTGTCTAGTCTTATGGCTAGATATGGAATAGATTCTTCTTTGCAAAAATGAATAATATTAGTAATACAACCGCTTTTTCCTGCTCCTGCTTGACCATGTAGAATAATAGATTTACCTTCTTTTATATGTTTCCAACATTCTAGGGATTCTTTTCGAATAATCGTTCCGCTTGAGAATGAATGAAAAGAATAAAGGTATTCACGATTTAAACGTTCTATGTTTGGTAATATACGGTTATCATGTGCTAAGTCTTTGAAAGATACTCCATTATCTTGTAGATATTGTCTCAGCATATGAGCAGTAATAGGTTTACCATATATATTTTTTTCAACAATAAAGTTGCGTAATAGTGCTATAACAATATTAGGATTTCCGATAAAAAGAGAATCAATTATATCTAATATCATTTCAGTTGATTCAAAATCAGGCCATTGATGAATTCTGATTTTTTTGAAATATTGGTAAGCTGAGTTAAGACCATTGTTAGTGTTAGTGTCAAATTTAAGCTGTTTACATATATCATTGAATAAATTCGTAGTGTCTTTACCTGACCCTTTAATTTGTATGTTATAAAAGTCATTTGGATTGTTGTCATTGTTTAATGCACGTGAAATAATATCCTCTAGTAAAGTGAAGGGCAATGGAGATACTAGAGATGCAATATTGTTAATGTCTCTATCTAAATGCTTTTTCCATTTATTCCATAATCCCCTATTGTTAATGTCACCAAATTGCCAATAATCTCTACTTCCGTTACGAGCCTTGCATTGTTGAAATTCATTTTTGCCATTCTTATAGACAATCCAAAGATCAACTCCGTCTTCATAATCTCCTAAAGGTTCTATGATTACGTAAGATAGTTTTTCCTGTATAACTTTTAATAAATTGTAGATTACCCAATTCTGCTCATATTTATTTCCTGATTTATCTGCACGTCCACCTACTGGTAATGCCATAAATATCACCTCATTTATAATATGCTAAAATTGTTATGCTGTATTTAGTGCACTATAATATTGTAAGTTCATTTTTCATGATTTCATTATTATATTGTAACATATAATCAAATAAAAAAGACCATCATAAATTAATGATAATTTTAATTTTGATTGGGGGATTTATTATGTTAAAAAACGTTTAATTATAGATGAAATTGATAGTATTAGTTGTGATATTATTTTTTTGGATTACTAAAACTAGGGGTTAGAATAAGGATTTCAGTTTGTTCTTGTACATGCAACTGTTGTTAGATAAGATTAATATAGCGTAATATGTTTATAAGAGATTATTATATAAGGAAGTGAAATAATGGTAGAAGTTGCTTTTGAAGACTTACAAAATGCTGATTTGCAAATAGGTTGTGTTTATAAAGGTGGGATGGCCCCGAATTTGAGCTCTGATCCTTTATCTCATCTTTTTCCGTGTGGAAACGCTGGTGGATTTAGGAGAGTGAATAGAAGAGATGGAAGCAGACTACCTGCTTATGTCATTTTATATACTTCTATGGAAGAATTAGAATGGCCAGACTTTCTTGATGAGAAAACAGGTGTATTCAGATATTATGGCGATAATAGAAAACCTGGAAATGATATGAGAAACACAAAGAAGAAAGGTAATCTTTTATTGGAAGAGGTATTTGAATTACTTAATAGTAATAATCTAGAAGATATGCCACCTTTCTTTGTGTTTAAAAAAACTGGAAATGGAAGAGATATTCAGTTTTTAGGTTTAGCTGCACCTGGAAATAATAATATATCGCCAGGTAGAGACTTAGTTGCATTATGGTGTTCATTGAATGACCAAAAGTTTCAGAATTATGAAGCTTACTTTACAATACTAGATACTAAGGGGAAAGGTATTTCTAGAGATTGGATTAAATCTTTATCTGAGAATCATTCAGCAAGTATAGATATTGCACCTGATGTATGGAAGAAGTTCATTTCTCAAGGTAGAGATGGGATAGAAGCATTGAAGGCACCTAAGATTATTCATATTCCTAGTAAGTATGACCAATTACAGTGTGATGATGAAGGTAAGAAATGTGTTGATGCTATTAGGAAACATTATAAAGATAATCCATATGGCTTTGAATTATGTGCAATTGATTTATTGATGAAGATGGATAATCATTTTGTGAATTTCAATCTAACTCGTTCATGGAGAGATGGTGGAAGAGATGCTATTGGATACTATTCAATTAACAGTGGTGGTAAAGTAAATGCTCCATTGAAGATTGATTGTGCATTAGAAGCAAAGTGCTATTCTGAAAATGGTGGTGTAGGTGTAAAACAAATGTCTAGACTTATATCTAGAATTAGATATAGACAGTTTGGAGTTTTAATAACAACAAGTTATGTTGATAGTCAAGCTTATCAAGAGGTTGTGGAAGATGGTCATCCTATACTAGTTGTTAGTGCAACTGATATTGCAAGAATACTTAAAGTGAATTCTATTACTAGTGAGGATATAGATGAGTATTTAAGCGATATTGATGGTAAAAGAAAAGAATGGGAAGAAAATTAGTTAAGAATCATAATTAAGGAGATGAAACTATATGGAAACAACAGACATCGAAAAACAATTAACAATAAAATGTTTGAGTTCATATTTACAACAAAGTAATAAAAGACGTTTGCATAATATTAATGTTTTAAGGGATTTTATAAATCGTGAAACTAAAAAGAAAAATTTGAAATCGGGAGAAAAAGAGGCTGATTTGTTATTTCATGAAACATCCAAGGGTGAAAAAATATCAATTAGATTTCCGGGTAAAGAATCTTTGCCTAGGGGGAAAGATTCGAAAACATACCCACAAGATTATCGCCCTAAAATCATTACTAGAGATGGTGAAGAATTACCTGATTTAACATTTGAAGATATGTGGTCAATAATGGATTGTATTAATGAAAATGCTAAAAAATATATGAAATGCATATCATTAATATTTTTCAGAATGGGTAGAATGATGGATTATGAATGTAAGGATGAAAAAATGAAACTTACATGTGAGGGACAAGAGGAATTAGTTGATTTGAATTTATGGCGCATTCATTTTGATGAAGAGTGTTTTAAGTCACTTGACGCTGGAATTGAGAGTATCATCCTTTTTGGCAAATATAAAATCAGTTATGAAGCATTTATCTATTTTTTTGAGTTAATTCTGCAAAACGAAGATGGAAAATACTATGATAAAAAAGGTAATCTTTCTTCAGGGAGAACTAATACTAGCGATTCCATGCTTTTATTAGCTTCTTTTTTCGCAGGTTTTACTGGTATATCTTCATTATTACATTTATTTGTAAGGGGTAAAGGTATTGGTAAAATGACAAAAGAACAGATGATGAAATATATGGGAAATAGAATAGAAATTTACAATGCACGAGACATTATATTACAATACCCTAATTTTGAAGGTGTTCGACATAGAAAAACACTTACAAAAACGATTGAAAAAAATATGCTCACTATGGTTGCAAGAGATGATATCGAAAAAATAGGATATGTTAATAAAATAAACGATAAAAAAACAATGACTTATGAAGTCTTCAAAAAAGCGGGATGGGAAATTGTAGATATAAGTACGATGGATTATGATTCGCTTGTTGAATTCTTAGACTCAAAATATAAAAATACAAATACAAAAGCAGAGTAACCATTAGGCTACTCTGCTTTTATAATCTCTTCTAATCTTGGCTCTAGTGTATTAATGATGAATGTAACTAAGGCATTACCCATCATGAAATATCTCTGTCTATCAGTCATTCCTGTATTTGTCCAGTTATCAGGGAAATGCTGTAATCGTTCAGCTTCCACTGGAGTGATAATTCTTTTTTCTCCTGTATCTAGGTCTGCAACCACATGACTACTTCTGTTCACTGTACCTTCGCTAGTTAACATTGTTCTACTTGGTAAATCAATATTTTCAGGATAAGCAATCTTTCCTTCAGAGAAGTTATAAGTGAAACCTGCTGCATTTGTTCTTGTGATTCTTTTAGAACCTTTCATGTATTCAAACTTCTCTTTCTGTTTATCATTTAAGTAGAATTTCTTATCTACATTATGAAGTAAAGTATCTTTTAAAGGAATTGGTTTTTTAAACTGAGGTTCAGTCTTAAAAGTCACAACTTGTCCATTCACCATACAACCTGTATTTTCAAAATTTGCATGGAATTTTTCTGTCATCTCTACAGTATCTTCATAAGAAGTCACATCATAAGTTCTAATAGGAGTATCAATCAAGTTGATTGGGAACTGTCTTGCAAACAATCCTTCCTTTGCGATAATATCCTCAATCTTCATATCAGAAAGTACTTCTGCATACTTTGTATCTTTCCTCCATGCAAAAATGAATGTTCTTCTTCTTCTCTGTCTTGCTCCATATTCAGCAGCATTGATAACACGCCATTCTACATCATAACCTTCGTCATTGAAAGTTCTCAGCATAATACCAAAGTCTCTACCACGCTGTTTAGAAGGTGATTTAAGTAATCTATCTACATTTTCTAATAATACAAAAGGTGGCTTTTTCACATGTAAAATCTTTGCGATTGACCAGAAAAGAACACCTTTCTTACCTTCAATCCCTTTTTCACCGCTTAGTGATCTTGCAACTGAGTAGTCCTGGCAAGGAAAACCTCCGACAAGAAGACTATGGTTAGGAATATAATCTGCATCTTCATCTAAGTGGGCTACTTCCTCTTGGATATCGATATTGGAAGTATGTTCTTTACCAAATCTTGTACAATAGCAGTTATATGCAGGCTGTGCTTTAGTAGATGGTTCAAACTGATTCGCCCAAACGAATTTCCAATTTCTATTTTCAATAGCTTTATCATTTTCATCAAATGATTTAATATCATTCAATCCTACTCTAAATCCACCTACACCGGCAAATAGTTCTACAACTGTTAGTTCCATGTATACTTCCTCCGTCTTATGTTATAATATAATTACATTTCTATGTATAAGCCCATAACACATCTATTATACATTAAATAGAATTATCGATCAATAGGCAAAGTGATCTATATATTATCATTTTTCAAGGAGGATTGTAAGTGTGAGTGAAGAAAAAAATAAAGTTTATCAAAGCATAGAAGAACTACTGGAAACAGCACAGTCTTCTCTAGGTGTTCCTTTTAAAGAGTATGATGTGAATAATCGTTTGAATGGTGGTAATAAGGGAAAGATTGGACAAGTCATTGAAGAAGGATTATTCCATAAAGGCATTGATAGCCGACAAGAAGCAGACTTCCCGGAATTAGGAGTAGAATTAAAAGTCACTCCAATGAATAGAGTAGGAAAAGAAAAAAACATGGTTTCAGCAAAAGAGAGACTTGTTGTTACAATGATTAACTACATGAAGGATTATGCTGTTTCTTTTGAAGATAGTCATGTCTTAGATAAGCTCAATAAAGTTCTTTTGATGTTTTATTTTAATGAGCCTGAAAAGTTGAATTATGATTTATGCATAGATAAGATTTTTCTGTATGAGTTTAAAGACATACCAGAAGAAGATAAGCAAATCATAATTAACGACTATAACATTATTATTGATAAGATTAGAAGTGGTCATGCTGAAGACATTTCTGAATCAGATACATATTATTTGAGTGCATGTACAAAAGGGGCCACTGCAGCTACATCTTTTGTTGATCAACCATTTAGTTCTGTTAAAGCTAAAAGAAGAGCATTCTCATTAAAACCTAAATATATGACAGCTCTATTAAGGTCACAGGTATTTAATGACAATGCTATTACAAAAGAAAGCTTGATGAAAACTTCAGGAATTATTGGAAGAGATAATATATTTGACAGGATGGTAGAGTATTTGTTTTCATCTTATTATGGTAAATCATTATCCGAGATTGATGAGATGATTGAAACACCTGTAAATAGAAAATCTCTTAATTATTTGAGAAGCTATATTGCAAGAATGATGAATGCTTCACCAGAAACTAAGAGTAAAGATATTGACGAATATTATGATGAATTCTATAAGGCGAATATTAAAATTAAAACAATTCGCATTAAGAAGGATGGAACTATAAAGGAGTCAATGAGTTTCCCTGCTTTTAAGTTTAAAGAGATTGTAGAAGAGAATTGGGAAGATTCCGAATTAAGAAATAAGTTCATTGATGAAAAGTATTTGTTCTGTGTGTTTGATGAAATAGATGATTCTAAATATGAATATAGATTTAGGGGAACTTTCTTATGGGCAATGCCTGAAAGTGACTTAGATGGAAAAGTGCGTGAAGCTTGGGAAAGAACGGTATATCTAGCAAAACACGGAATAGAATTTACAATAAGTGAAAACAAGAATGGCTTGATTGTGCATAATAATCTTCCGGCTAAAAAGGATAATTTGATTGTTCATGTAAGACCACATGCTAGCAAAGCTATTTATGTGTTTAATGATGGTAAAATAATTGGCTCAGGAAATATACAAACTGATGGTGATGAATTACCTGATGGTACTATTGTTACTAAACAATGTTTCTTCTTGAACAATGATTATGTACTGGGATTAGTGAATAAGTATTTACCTTTAAAAGATTAAGAAGGTGAGACTATGCCTGATGTGTTTACAAAAGAACAACGTTCAAAGGTAATGAGTCATATTCGAGGAAAAGATAATAAACCTGAAACTATGGTGAGAAGGTATTTGTGGCATCATGGATTTAGATATCGTAAGAATGATAAGAGTTTGCCAGGTACACCTGATATTGTGATTTCTAAATATAGAACAGCTATTTTTATTAATGGTTGTTTCTGGCATCACCACTATGGTTGTAAGTATGGAAGATATCCTCAATCAAGAACTGAATACTGGGTTCAACATATTAATAAGAATGTAGAGAATGATGTGAAGAATTATAATCTTCTCCAACAACTTGATTATAAAGTGATAGTGGTATGGGAATGTGAAATCAAAGAAGACTTTGATCACAGAATGAAACTACTCATAGAAGAAATAATACAATGATGGAACAGCCTCTAGTAGGATGTTCTAATGGTGGATATATGACTATGGGAATGGTTAGGACAACAGGGAAACTAAATTGTTCCTCTTTTTGATATTATGAAACTGCTCATATTTGTAGGCTATATTGTGATAGAATATGATACATATAAAAGGGGGATTTAAAACATGTATAAATTAGTCGCATTTGATATGGATGGTACACTTCTTAATAGTGAAAAGAAGATTTCTAATAAAACAGTAGAGGCTATTAATAAGGCAATAGAGGCAGGTAAGACTGTAATACTTAATACAGGAAGATGTCCTGCAGAGCTTAAGGAGTATAGAGAAGTATTGCCAAGACTTCGCTATGTGAATTGTGTCAGTGGTGCACTTGTCTATGATTATGAAGAAGAAAGAAGTATCTATGAATCACCATTAAGTGAAGTAGAAGTCAAAACATTGATTCAAATTGGTAAGGAAACGGATGAGATGGTTCATTTAATGGGAATTACATCTGTCGTAGAAAAAGACAAAATACCACATATGAATGATTATTATATGGGTGTCTACCAGCCGATGTATGAAGAAGTCACAACTAAAGTAGATAACATCTATGACTATTATGTGGGTAATCCTTATTCAGTACATAAACTTAACATCTATCATCATTCAAAAGCTGCAAGAGATCATACAAGAAAAGCTATTAAAGAAGCAGGACTTGAATTAGAGATGAAAGATTCAGAAGCAACAGGTTTAGAAATGAATGCGAAAGGTGTAAATAAAGGAACTGGATTAAAACAGTTATGTCATCATTTAGGTATCTCTATTGAAGAGACTATAGTAGTAGGTGATGCAGATAATGATAAGGAAGCATTAGAGGTTGCAGGATTATCTATTGCAATGGGGAATGCGAAAGAGAGTATTAAAGAAATCAGTGATGTAATTGTATCGGATAATGATCATGATGGATGTGCTGAGGTAATAGAAAATTATTTGTTGTAAGAGATGTATATACGTTAAAGTACTAACGTATATACATTTTTTGTATATTTAATGAAAACGCTTTATATAAAATGACGACCGCATACATTTCGTATAGTGATAAATTATTTATTGAATACATAAAAAAATGCATTCCATCCCATTGACAAAATGTATATATGTATATTAAAATGTATATACAAAGAAAAGGAGGCGTATACAAATGAGTAAGGATTACGGAGATATGTATCAATATATTCTGGAATCAAAAAAAGCGGTTAGAAATATCATTTCTAACCACGAAGAAATCTTTCATGATGCTGTAGAGTACTTCTTCGAAGGCGACTATGAGCAGATCTATGTGATAGGATCTGGTACATCTTATCATTCTGCATTAGCTGCCAAGAGATTAATGGAAAAAGTACTAAAGATGAAAGTATTTGCTTCATATCCTATTGTATTTAAGGATGAACAGATTTTCAACAAAAAAACATTGGTTATGGGACTCTCTCATGCAGGCATGTCAGCTTCTACTATTGCTGGGCTAGATAAAGCTAAGGAATGTGGATTCGGTACAATTGCGATGACTGCAGAAAGAGGCAGACCAGTAGAACATCATGGAGATGTTAAACTCTATGTTGAAATCGGTGAAGAAAAAGCAGGACCAAAAACAAAGGGATATATTGGTTCTATTGTTACTTTTATGATTTTTGCATTAAAGGTAGCCTTAAAACAGGGAAAGATTACTCAGGAAGAATTTGAAGATTATCTAAATAGAATGCAGGCGGCAGCAGATGCGATTCCAGATATTGCGGAAGCTGCAAGCAACTGGTACTTAAAAAATAAGGAAGATTTACTAAAGTGCCGTCGCTTATATGTTATTGGTTATGATAATTGTCTTGCTGATATGATGGAAGGTACATTAAAAATCTGCGAAGCAGTGAGATATAGTGTACAGGGATTCGAATTAGAAGAATTCATGCATGGTATCTATCACTGTATTGATAAAAACACATATATGCTTTATGTATGTTCTAAAGGTCAGTATTATGACAGAATCTTACGTTTAAAACGTTACTTCGAGGAAGAAAGACATAGTCATAATTTCTTAATTACACATGAGGATACAAATAATCCTAAGGATTTAGTATTCCCATTTACAGATGATGAAGAATTTGCAGTATTACAGTACATTATTCCAATGCAGGTTCTTGCTAGAAAACTTTCATTAGACTTAGGAATTGATTGTAATATTCCGAGTGACCCTCAGTTCCATTTCAAGATGCATAGTTATTTAAAAGAAGGATAGGTGATTTACATGACAAACATGATTCTCTTCTCACACGGAAAACTCGCAAATGGTGTAGCTGATTCCTGTCAGCTTATTATTGGTAGCCATCAATTCAAGACACTTAATGTTTTGCTTGATCAGCCAGTGCAGGAAATAGAAGACAGCCTTGATAATCTTATTGATTCCTTCGAAACTCAGGAACCTATTATTATCGTAACTGATATTCCAGGGGGAAGCACAACTCAGACTGCAATTAAGCAAATTGAAAAGAGAGATAATATTTATGTTGTGACAGGTATGAATCTTGGACTTGTCATGAGCTTATCTTTCTTAAATCTTACTTCAAATAAAGAAAATAACAGAAGAGTTATTAATGAAGCGATTGAAGAAACTAAAAACGGAATGTATCTCGTAGAAGATATGTTTAACACAATGGATGAAATTACTGATGATGGTGATTTATAAAGGAGGATATGACAATGATTCAGGTATTAAGAGTAGATGACAGATTATTACATGGACAGGTAGCAGTAGCTTGGACACGTCATTATAAGGTAGACGTAATCTTAGTTGCGAATGATCATCTTATTACAGATAAGAATATGCAGGTTGCATTCAAACTTGCAACTCCTGCTGGTGTAACACTTTCAATGAAATCTTTACAGGGTGCTGTAAATGTTATTAATAATCCTAAACATGCCTCAAGAAGAATTCTTGTTATTACTAAAGACTTAGATGATGCTAAGTTTGTCTGTGAAAAGACAGGTACAGAAATCAAGGATATCCTTCTTGGTGGTTTAAGAAATGGTGAAGGAAAGAAAAATATTGAAATGAACTCATATATGAGTGCACATGATATTGAAGTTATGGATGAACTTGAAAATGATGGATTCCATGTATTCATGCAGGCAGTGCCTACATCAAAAGCATTAAGTACTGAAGAAATTAGAAGAAACTTTAATAAATAGAAAGGGGTAACCTTATGAGTATAGTACAAGCATTACTACTTGGTTTACTAGGTGGTATTGGAATTTGGGATAGTAGAGTTGGCGGAATATGGATGATTGACCGTCCATTAGTATTAGGCCCACTCGTAGGTTTGATCTTAGGTGATTTTACAACAGGTATTATTGTTGGTGGTTCATTAGAATTAATTATGATGGGTGTTGTAGGTATCGGTTCTGCTACACCTCCAGATACAGTGTCTGGTGCAATCTTAGCAACAGCATTTGCGATTGTTTCTAAGCTTGATGTTTCTGCAGCGGTTGCTCTTGCGTTACCGATTGCTTCTTTAGGACAGGTTGTTGGTATTCTTGTAAGAACAGCTAACGGATTCTTTGTTCATATGGCTGATAAAGCAGCTGAAGAAGCAGACTTTGGTGGTATTGACAGAGCTTTATGGGGTGGGGCATTCCTATTCTTTATTGCTTACTTCTTGCTTGTATTCTTAGGCGCATACTTAGGTTCATCTGTAATCAGCGCATTTGTAAAGATGATTCCAAAGTTTGTAACAAATGGTTTAAATGCAGCAAGTGGTATGCTTCCTGCACTAGGTATCGCAATTCTTATGCAGTTATTATTTGATAAGAAGAATGCAGCATTCTTCTTCATTGGCTGGGCCTTAACAGCCTTACTTTCAGTGAACACTGTAGGTACTGCCGTTATCGGTGCAGCTATCGCATATACAATTTATCAGTATACAATCTCAAATAGAAAAAATAATGTGGCTGTTGAAGTTGAAACAGATGAATTATCTGATGATCTAGGAGGCGAATTATAATGGAAAACAAAGAATTGAACACTCAGGATACAGTGATGACACCTGATGTGTATAAGAAAACATTCTGGCGTACATTCCCGTTACAGGCTTGTTTCTGTTTTGAAAGAATGCAGAACGTAGGCTTCGCTTATATGATGGTTCCCGCTTTAAAGAAGCTTTATACAGATAAGAAAGATATTTCAGATGCTTTAAAGAGACATTTAGCTATCTTTAATACAACTCCTGCAGTCGTTAGTTTTATTGCGGGTGCGTCTATCGCAATGGAAGAGAAGTTCAAGAAAGCTAAAGACAATGGTGAAGAAGTAGATGAAGAATCAATCAATGCTGTTAAGACTGCTTTAATGGGTCCTCTTGCTGGTATTGGTGATTCATTCTTCTGGGGAACATTCAGAATCATTGGTGCTGGTATTGGTACAAGCTTAGCGGCTAAGGGAAGTATCTTAGGTGCTATTCTATTCTTACTTATTTATAACATTCCTCATTTTCTTGTTCGTTATTATGGATTAAAGATGGGTTATAAGAGTGGTGTTGGCTTCTTAGCAAGTATGAATGAAGGTGGCGTAGTTGCGGTATTAACTGAAGCAGCTAAGGTACTTGGTTTACTAGTTGTTGGTTCTATGTGTGCTTCTATGGTATCTATTTCTACGCCATTCGTATTCCATTTAAATGGTACAAAAATCGTATTACAGGAAATCTTTGATGGTATTATTAAAGGCTTCCTACCTCTAGGATTTACTTTTATTATTTATACTTTATTAGAGAAAGGAATGAAGAGTACAACTTTACTTTGGGGTATTTTAATTCTTGGTATTGTTTGCTCTTTCTTTGGTATTTTATAAAATGGCTTCAAATATGTATAACTATATATGTGAAACACCGGAAGTGTTAACACATATTATTGATAACAGAAAAGAAATTACTCATGAATTCGTAGAAGAATTCAAAGATAAAGATATTGAACAGATTTATGTTATTGGATCAGGTACTTCATATCATGCGGGACTTTCAGCAAAGAACTATTTAGAAGAAGTATTAAACCTTAAAGTGTTCTGCATGTATCCTACACAGTTCCATAGAAGTGAAAAAGTCTTTAATAAGAAGACTTTGGTTATTGGCATGTCACAGGGTGGACAGAGTTTATCTACTGTAGAAGGTTTAGATGCCGCTACAACACAGGGACTCTATACTGCGGCAGTATCAGAAAATCCTACTGCGCTTGTATTTGATCATGCAACAACTAAGACAAGAATTGAAGTGGGTAATGAAAAATGTGGTGCCAAGACTAAAGGCTATGCTGGTACTACTGTTACTTTAATGATGATGCTTTCAGAATGGGCTATCGCAAAAGGTATTCTTTCTGAAGAGTCATTTGAAGGTTACAAAGAAAGAATGTTTAAAGTTATTGGTAATATGCCAAACATTGTAAATGCAGCAACAGAATGGTATGGAAGAATTAAAGATGAATTCTTACCAGCTAAAAGAATTATTGTCGTAGGCTATGATGGAAACTATGCTGATGTTTTAGAAGGTGCATTAAAAGTACTTGAAACAGTAAGACAGGGTGTAACAGGCTATGATATTGAAGAATTCTTCCATGGTATTTATAACTCTATTACTGAAAGTGCTCATATCTTCTATCTTGGCTCTAAGGGTGACTATAAGCCTCGTACTTTAAAACTTATTGAAATCCTTAAAGAGTGGACACCACATAATTACTTAATTGCTTCACCAGAAGGTGTAGATGCACCAACTAATAAGGATTGTATCGTTCCATTCACAGAAGATCCTCTCTTCTCTCAATGGGAATATATCATTCCGATGCAGGTATTGGCGTGTCTTGCTCCTCAGGATTTAGGTATCAATCCAGATATCCCAAAAGATCCTCAGTTCCATGCACGTATTGGCAGCAAAAAACTTGATGGTGTCAGAGACGCTTATAAAACTGAAAAATAGAAAAAGTTATGGCAATCATGATTTGCCATAACTGAAAGTGTGGACCAGGAAAATGTCGAAAAACTTATCAGCAGCCTACAAAACAAATAGAAGATATATTATTACTTTCTTTGCGGTGTTCTTTTCGGCACTCTTACAGACATTTGTTCTTCAGACATTTTTGAATCCTTCTGATCTTTTATCAAGTGGTTTTACAGGTGTTGCGATTTTAATTAATCGTATCAGTATGCTTTATGGGTATTCTTTATCTATTTCCACACTTGTGATTGTACTCAATCTACCTGTCGCCATTGTATGTTATAAGACAATAGGCAAGAAGTTTGTTTTCTTTTCTTTCTTACAAGTTATCTTCTTCAGTATTTTCACAAGGGTATTATCTTTTGATCCATTATTTGATGATGTGATCTTAAATGTCTGTTTTGGTGGATTCCTTTATGGATTTGCGACTGTGATTGCCTTGAGAGGTAATGCAAGTACAGCCGGTACTGACTTTATCGCTTTATATGTATCTAATAAAATGAATAAGTCAATCTTCGAATATATATTTGTCTTCAATACCTTGATGCTATGTGTATTTGGATTCATGTTTGGCTGGATTCATGCAGGATATTCTATATTATTCCAATTCCTCTCAACTAAAACGATTGATACATTCTATAAGCGATATAAACGTGTGACTTTAGAAATCACTACAATTTATCCTGAAGAATTACGTCAGGCGTATATTGCACAATATCGTCATGGTTTGACTATGCTTCATGGTGAAGGAGGCTATAGCGGTCATCCTCTTACAATGATTCATACTGTCGTGTCAAGCTATGAAGTACAGGATATTGTGGTTTTGATGAAGAGTATTGACTCTCATGTCATTATCAATATATTACCAACAGAAAACTTTGTCGGTGGATTCTATCAAAAACCACTCGATTAACAGGCTTCGGCCTGTTTTTTTTGCATGAAAAAACCTCTCATATGAGAGGTTCAGATTGTTGACAAATTAAATGAAAATATCAATTGGGCTATCCCAAATTGGTATTTTCATTTTTTGTTTGCTTGAAATATTCGTATATCACTCTAAATATAAAAAGGCAAGCATATTGGGGTTATATTAGCCCCATTCTTCGCTTGCACAATCCCAGTTTCTTGAGATTATGGCAGCTGAAAATGATCAGCGATTCATGCTGATTTTTCACTAGCCCTTTTAAACGCGTAAATCGCATGCCATGGTTTTCCTTGGCATCCGCAAACACACGTTCAATTGTTTCTTTCCTTTGTGGATAGACGATTTTCCATTCATCGGTCTGTCTTATATAATCTGCTTCTTCTCTATCAGATTCCCATACATGTCTTGTAATCGTTTTTACATGTTTCTTTGATTGTGTACATTTTGATAGGAAAGGACATCCTTCACAGTCTTTTGGATTGCTTTCATAGACTCTGTATCCTTCTCTGTTGGTTGTTTTATAGTGAAGATCTTTTTCATTGGGACAGATATAGATATCTAAATATTCATCATATACATACTCATACTTTTTAAAGAATCCCTTTTTGGTCATTGGTCTCTTATATGGAAGAAATGGCACTCTACCGCTTGTTAGTATCTGGTGACAGATCGGTGATGTATTGAATCCTGCATCTAGACATACGTTTTTGATGGCTTCATATTTCTGGATAAGTTCATTGTATATTTCTGAGAATATTGCACTGTCATGCATGTTTCCTGGTGCCACCTTATTAAAGAGAACATAGCCGTATCTGTCACATATTGTCATATGT
>NZ_JACRWG010000046.1:0-19694 GCF_014306455.1 Catenibacterium faecis | reverse complement strand
CTGTATCGTATGGGAATAAACTATCTTGCAGATAGCCAAGTACCTAATACAGTTGTAACAGAGTAAACTCTGCTACAAAGGGTGCTGTCAACCACCCTATGATGTAACGCCACTTTAGACAGCAATATCTACTGGGGTAAAAGGTCGGAGGTGTAAACCGTTAATACGACTGGGCAGTTACAAGCCCATGACCTTTAGGTCGTGGGTAGTTGACCCATCAACAATATAGAATCTTCTCTTTGATCAAAATAAGACATACTATACAACTCCAATCAATTTGTTTTCTAGTACTATTATAATACTGATTGTTGTATATTGTCTTATTTTTTTGTCTACACTAAACAATTTTATATTTTTTTCTATGACACCTATTTCAAGGTATTATCAAGCATGAATTTCAGACATAGAATATAGAGATGGTGTATAATAAACTTATCTTAACGCAGAAAGGACAAATAATAATGAAACTATTTCATTTATCTGATCTCCATATTGGCTTAAAGCTAATGAATAGAGACTTAACAGAAGACCAACAATATATACTTAATAGAATTGTACAATACGCAAAAGAAAAACAACCTGACGCTATTATGATTGCAGGTGATATATATGATAAAGCTGTTCCTAGTGCTGAAGCAGTGAGTCTATTTGACTCTTTTGTGACATCTTTAAAGGAAGCAGTACCCCAATCTACTATTATGATGATTTCTGGTAATCATGATAGTGCTCCTAGAATAGATTGTTTTAGACAGGTACTACTTAAACAGAACCTCTATATGGTAGGTAACCCTCCTGAAAAAGAAGAAGATCATATTGAAAGAATTACTTTGAATGATAATTATGGACCTGTTCATTTCTACCTTCTTCCTTTTGTGAAACCTTCCATGGTTAAAAATATTATTGGTACTAACGATGGAAGAAACTACTCTTATAGTGAAACAATTAAGAAACTGATAGAAAGAGAAGAAATGAATACAAAGGATAGAAACGTATTAATTTCTCACCAGTTCTATCTACCAGCTAATAAGAAAGCAGAAGACATAGAACGAACTGATTCTGAAATACGTACGGCTGGTAACATCGATGAAGTTAGTGGAGAAGTATTACTTCCATTTGATTATGCCGCTTTAGGACATATCCATAAGCCTATGAAGGTAGGAAGTGATGTCTATCGCTATTGTGGTACACCTTTACCTTATTCTATGAGTGAAGCAGGTCAGGACAAAGGAATTATAGAAATAGAAATGAAAGAAAAAGGTGTTGTAGAAACACATGTACTTCCTTTAAAACCACTTCATGATCTAAGAATCATAGAAGGAGAACTAAAAGATGTATTAAATCAATCCTGTGATGATTTTGTGAGAGTTGTACTCACTGATAAACAGGATCTCAATATCTTTGAAATGCAAGAAAAGCTAAAAAATGCATTCCCTAGATTACTTGAAATAAGAAGAGAAAACATAAGAAAGAATAACTATCAGGCAGTTGTAAAGAAGGATGTTAAAATGGATCCATTCTCTTTATGTACTGATTTCTTAAATGGTGTTGATGAAGAAGAAAAAGACTTATTACAGGATATCATCAACCATGTGAAAGGGGTATAATATGAAACCTATTAAACTCGTAATGGAAGCCTTTGGTTCTTATGCATCTAAAACAGTCATTGACTTTAGAGAACCAAACCAGAATTTGTTTTTAATTACTGGAGATACAGGTGCAGGTAAAACAACTATCTTTGATGCGATTGTATTCGCATTATATGGAGAAAGCAGTTCTACTCTAAATAAGAAAACAGGCACACTCTTACAAAGCCAATTTGCCTCACTAGACGTTAAACCCTATGTAGAATTGACCTTCTCACAAGGCTATGGTGATGATGAAAAAATCTATACCATTCATCGTATTCCCCAGCATTATACTTACTATAAAGCAGGTGCTAAAAAAGGTTTAAGAAAAGAAAAAGCAGAATCTGGTAGTATCGCATTAATGATGCCAGATGGGTCTGAGTATCCTCAAAAAGAAGCCAATAAGAAGATCATAGATATCATTCATCTCACTAAAGAACAGTTCATGCAGGTCGCAATGATTGCACAAGGTGAATTCATGGATGTATTGCGTAAATCATCTAATGAGAAGAAAGAAATCTTTAGAAAGCTTTTCCATACAGAAATCTATAATGATATTGTAGAAGAACTCAACAATAGGAGAAAAGAAACAGAAAAGAGCATTAGTGATATCAAAACAAGATGTATGAGTGAAGTAGGGCATATTCATGTAAGTGAAGAACATGAAAACCTTGTCTTCCTTATTGAAGCGATTAAAAGAGGGGAAATCTCTTATCTTAATGAATTAGTAGATGAGTTAGAATCCTATTGTCAGGTATTAGAAGAGACTCTTAATAAGGATAAAGATGCATTAAGTAAGACTAATGCATTAAAAGAGGAAAAGAAAACAAATCTAGATCAAGCAAAACAACTTCTTAATGATTTTCAAGTTCTAGAAGAGGCAAAGAAGCAGCTCGTTAACTTAAATAATCAAAAAGAAGAGATAGAAAATAACTATAAGCTCTCTAGTAGAATTGAATATGCTTATAATATCTTGCAGGCATATAACTCTTATACAAAAGATCAAAAACAATATACAGATACGCAAAACAAGCTAGAAAATGAACTCAAAAGAGAGCCAGAACTACGCATTCAATATGAAAACTTAAAAGAAGAAGAGAAAACTGTAGATACAAAATACGAACAATCTGTTCGTTTATATACACAAGAACACGATAAAGCGACAAAAGATTTAGAAAATAGAAAACAATTGAGTAAAATAGAAAATAGTATATCTAATATTAATAAATCTATTGATAATTCTACTAGACAGCTTACTTTACTCAATAAAAACAAAGAATCTTTATTATTAAAACAGGAAAAAGGTAAAGCAGAACTAGAAACACTCAAGGATGTAGAAAAAGAACAGGTTATTCTAGAATCAAAACATAAGGAATTCAAGACTAAGCTTGATTCTTACAACAACCTCGTTAAAGACTTTCAATCTATTTCTAAAAAAGAAAAAGAACTCGTCTCAACACAAAATGAATATACAAGATTAAGTACTCTTTATAATCAGAAGAATAGACTCTATGATGAAGCTAATAAACTCTTCCTAGATGCTCAGGCAGGTTTACTTGCAAGAGCACTTGAAGAAGGTACTCCATGTCCTGTATGTGGTTCTATCCATCATCCACTTCCTGCATCTTTAAAAGATGGAGAAGTGGCCACTAAAGAAGAACTAGAAAAAATGAGAAGAGAAAAAGACAAGGCATTTGTCTTACTAGAAACAGAAAGCGCAAAAGTCTCATCTTTAAATGATTCTTTAAAAGAATTAAAAGAGAAACACAAGAATGATTTAAAGATTCTAAGTGAAACACTCTCTAGTGATGCTGCTCTTAATTCTATTAAAGAAACACTTCTAAATGAAAAACAAACTTTAAGTCGTCTTGTAGAAGACCTCAATGTGAGAAAGAGTCGTTATCAGATACTCACAAAAGAGCTAGAAACAATAGAAACAAAATTAAACCAATATGAAGAGAATGTAAAATCACTTACTGATGATATTCATCAATATGAAGTCAAGCTTGCTTCTTTAAATTCTACACTTATACAATTAAAGAGTCAGTTAAGCTATGCTTCATTAGAAGAAGCACAAAATGCGATCAGTCTACTTAATAAGAATAAACAGGACGAAGAGGTAGCTTATAAGGACTTCAAACAGAAATTAAATATATCTACAGATATTTATAATAAGTGTCAAACACTTATTACATCCTATAAAGAATCTCTTCCACAACTAGAAAGAAGCAGAGATGAATCTTTTAAGGCTTATACAAGCTTAGTAGAAGAATACAAATGTGATTCTTGGCAGGATCTTACTTCTAAGTATCAAAAAGAAGATATAAAGCGTTTCAATCAAGCTTATATGGATTATTCTAAGAATTATGCCAGTGTCTCTTCTAAAATTGAAACAATAGAGAAACGTATCAATGGTCAATCACTTCCTGAACTAGATGAACTAGAAAAAGATTATCAAGATATAGTAGATATATATTCAAACCAATTAGAAGTCGTAAAAGAAGAAGAACATACTTATTTAAACAACACTGAATCATTAAAGAGCTTAGATAAGATTGTTTCTCATGCAAAAGAAATGATTCATAAGAACCACCAATTAACTACTCTATACAACCAATTATCTGGTAATGTATCAGGTTCTAGAATGGACTTAGAAACATATGTTCAAAGAACATACCTGGAACGTATCTTAATAGATGCTAATAACCGTTTCTATGATATGTCTGCTGGTCAGTATGAACTACATCTTAAGAATATTGAACAAGCAGGGGAAGGTAAGAATAAAGGCTTAGACTTAATGGTTTATTCTTTTGTGACTGATTCTGAAAGAGAAATCAATACATTATCAGGTGGAGAATCATTCATGGCTGCACTATCTTTAGCCCTAGGTATGGCAGATGAGATAAAAGAAAGTGCATCAGGTATTGATCTAGATATTATGTTTATTGATGAAGGATTTGGTTCTTTAGATGATCATTCAAGAGATGAAGCCATTAAAGTACTGATGGATATGTCAGAAGGGTCTAAACTTATTGGTATTATCTCTCATGTATCAGAATTAAAACAGGAAATAGAAGATCAATTAGTTGTATCTAAGGATGATCATGGCTCTCATGTGAAGTGGCAAATTAGCTAAAAATGATTGTCGTAAGACACATACTTATGGCATAATGGATACGCGAGGTAAATAAAATGAATAATATAATCACATTAAAAGATGCATCAGGAAATGATGTTGAGTTCAAGATGTTAGATCAATTCACTCATGATAAGCGTACATATGTTGTTCTTATGCCACATAATGAATCTACAACACAGGTTTCTATCTATGAAGTCGTACCTACTAAAGAAGAGGGTGTAGATGGCTTATTAGGGGTTACACCTGATCAAACAAATATTATCTTTGAAGTATTCAAAGAAAGAAACAAAGACAAATTTAATTTTGTAGAAGAATAGGTAAATAGCCTATTCTTTTTCATATTATGTTAATATTATGTGAATATGTTATGAATATGTATTGTAATATATAATCATCACTGTATAATAATATATGGCATTGAAAGAGGGGAAGCGGATTATATGATTCAAGAGAAAAAGAATGCTGGTTATGAAGGGGAAGCTGATCAGCATAAAAATTGCCGAAAGAAATTCTCCAATGCTCATATGATGAGAAATGGTTATATTTATACAGATCGTGTTCTTATAATCAAAGCATCTTATTATATGAAAAAAGGAAAGCTGTAAGGCCCTAGATGGGCTTTACAGCTTCCTTTGATTTTTATTGTAATGTGTTTTAAATATGTTAGAATAGGAAAGGCTAAATTATTTGTGATTATGAAATGGAGGATAACTTTATGGGGCTACAACTAAGTAGAAACATGAATCAAGCAGATCCTATTATTATTGTTGGATTAGGAGGACTTGGTGGCGGTGTCATTGATTCCTTAAAAGGTAAAATAAAACATGATTATGATGATATAGATAGAGTAGAAATGAGAATCGTAGATATGACTTCTCATATCAAGAATACACATATGACAGATGATGAAATCATCATTCTAGATCCTCGTGGAACAGATTGTGATAGAACACTTGGACAGAAGATTTTTAGAACTGAATCTGTCTATGAAGGTATGAGAAGTGAATTCAAGACACTCATTGAGAAGATGATTTCTATTGCTGGGGAAGATCATATTAATGTCCTTATTGCCTCTGGTATAGTAGGGGGTACAGGTGGAGGTATATTTGTAGACTTCACTTATATGATTCATGACTTATTTAAGGAATGTCATCATAAGAACTATAGTATTTGTGCTTATATGTTTGATGCACAAAGCAATGATGATCAAGAAGAAAAGAATCATCGTATGAAACTCAATGGTCAGACTGCTTTAAAGGAATTACAACATCATATGAACATTACAACACATGATCATCTTTATCAGACTACAATTGGACAAAGAGAAATTACCTGCAGAAAAACACTCTTTGAAGAATATAAACATATTTCTTTTTGTCTAGAAGATGATGTAAAGCTAGATGATCTCAAGAAGCGTATGAGTACTTTAATGATTGAAGAATTCTTATACTAAATCAGAACGACTATATAATGCTTTTCCAATAATTTCTACAGGAAGACTTTCTACCTCTTCCTGAGAATAATAACGTACATCAACAGAAGGGTTCGCTGGTTCTAGAATCAGTAATCCTTCTTTTTTTATAACCTTTTTGACTGTTACTTCACAACGATTAATTAATACGACCGCAATCGTCCCACTTGGTACATCATTACATTTCTTTACATATAATAAATCTCCATCATGAATATGTGCCCCTGACATAGAATCTCCTACAACACGTAAAAAGAAATCTCCACGATAATAATCATCCTGAGTCACCTGCTCATATCCTTCAAAATTCTCATCAATGAGTAAATCATACCCTGCCTTGACTTCACCTAGTACTGGCTTTTCATAACGTTCTTCACTATTAATAAGTGATTCTACATCTACACCTAATATAAATGAGAGCTTCTCTATCACTTCAGGATTTGTGACCTTTGTATCACCCTTTAACCATCTTGTTACAGTAGAACGGTTCACGCCTAATTGACTCGCAATATATTCATTAGACACACCCATCTTTTCCTTGTATTTCTTTAGATATTCTTTAAAATTCATTGTTTCCACCTCTTTTTAGGCATTATACAACATAATACAATTTGGTGCAAACAAATGCGTCATTCATTGTACGTACAGAATCATTTTGGTGCAAAACTATTTGATATATGCACCGTAGATAACTATAATAAGACTAACAGGAAGGAGGAGCCAATGATGAAAAAAGTATATTTATGTATAGATTTAAAAACCTTCTTTGCTTCAGTCGAATGCAGTGAAAGACATCTTGATCCCTTTAAAACTAATCTTGTAGTGGCAGATCCTACTAGAGGTAATGGAGCACTCTGTCTTGCGATTACACCTCAAATGAAAAGTATGGGAATTCATAATCGCTGCCGTATATTTGAAATACCCAAGGGTGTTGAATATATTACTGCGATGCCTCGTATGCATCTTTATATGGAATATTCAGCACGTATTTATCGTATCTATTGTCGTTATGTCTCACCTGATGATATTCATGTTTACTCTATTGATGAATGTTTTATTGATATCACATCTTATATGCATCTTTATCATAAGAGTGCGAAGGAGTTTGCGAAGATGTTGATGCAGGCTGTATTTGCAGATACACATATTACTGCCACATGTGGCATAGGAACCAATCTCTATCTTGCGAAAGTCGCTCTTGATATCATCTCTAAGCATACAAAAGAAAATATTGGGATATTAGATGAAGAAAGGTATCAGAAATACTTATGGCATCATTTACCTATCACTGATTTCTGGCATATGGGAAGTGGAACAGCCAATCATTTATTAAAACTCGGTGTTGTGGATATGCATGGGATTACTCAGATTCCTGAAGAGATTCTTTATAAAGAGTTTGGTATTAATGCGGAATATATTATTGATCATGCCTGGGGGAGAGAACCTGCTACGATTGCCTCTATTAAGAAGTATCGTCCTAAGAATGAATCAATTAATAATTCTCAGGTTCTCTTTTCTGATTATGAATATGAGGATGCAATACTCGTTGTAAAGGAAATGGTAGAACTCAATGTCTTAAGACTTGTCGAATCACGTCTTGTCACAAATCATATAAGCTTATATATTGGTTATTCACGTACAGATGGTGGAGGATGGGCAGGAGGCTCTAGGAAACTGACAGTCAGAACCAATTCATTGAGTGTTCTGATGGATACCTTTATTTCTATTTATCATCTAAAAGTTCAAAAAGGAAGACTGATCAGACAGATTTCTATATCCTTTGGAGATGTCTTAGATGAAGCTTATGAATCATATGACTTATTTAGTGATATAGAGGCATTAGAAGAAGAAAAGAAGCTCCAGAAAGCTATTGTCTCTATCCGTCATAAGTATGGGAAGAATGCGATATTAAAACTTATGAACAAACAGGAAAAAGCTACTACAGAAAAAAGAAATACATTAATTGGAGGACATAATGCATAAGAAGGTTGATCGTGCGCGCTTATTTTTAAGCTTTGATGCTTTAAAAGGATTTAAAGAACTACTTCAAGAAGATACCACAATACCTAGAAAAGAACTATGTGAAGACCAATATTATGAACTTAACTGGAAAATTCATCAAATTCAAGAAGGAGATGAAGTAGAACTTGTCTATTACACAGGGTCTTCTTATTCTAAAATAAGAGGAACAATACAAATAGTGAATCTCAATGATCACTATATTTATATTAATAACCATAAAATACAGCTTAAAAATATCTTTTCACTAGAATTATAATATGTTGTTTTTCCTTGTCCAATCTCTTGCCACACCCTATCTATAAATAGTAACTAAGATATAATAGAGAACAAGAGGGGAAGTGGAGCGCATGCTGAATTATCAAAAACTATTAATGCCCTATAAGAATTTCAAGGGTGAACATATGATTGTCTATGCCTTTGTGCATAACAGGTCCTATAAGCTCTCAGACCAGGCATCGACAATCACAAATTTGATTGATACATATCAGCTAGACGCTGATAAGAAGGAAAAGATCTCTGCAATATGTTATATGCATGATGCGAGGATCAGACAAAACGAAATCGTCATGAATATTGACGATGATGAGCTTTATATTAAGCTCAATGAATTTGGGAAAATGTTGGTGGAGATAGAAAATCTCTTCACACAGGAAAGTGCATATTCACAATAATATGCACTTTTTTCTTTGTTTTAATGCATATGATAGATATTTTTAAAAAGTCTATCATATGCTATAATAAGTGTGAAGAAGGTGAATAAGATGTGTAAAACAAGAATACAAGAAGAAATAGAAGCCCTTATGTCTCTCTATCATCTCGGTAAAGCACCATTATCTTATGCTTTAGGCTTTGGAGAAGTCACTATTACAAGATATTTACAGGGAAGTACCCCTCATCCTGACTATGCACAAGTTATTCACAATGCACTATGTGATATAGACTATATGATGGGTTTAGTGAATAAGAACCATGAAAAGATGGGACCGGCCTTTAAAAAGGCAATCAATAGATGTCTTACTCTTAAATCACAATTCTCTTGTTCAAAAGAAATATTGCAGGTGATTTCTTATCTCTTTTATACACTAGAAGAACTCACACCTATGCAATTAGAATCCTATCTTTACTTCATACAGGCTTATTCCTATCCACAGCCACTCTTTCATGAACATTGTGAAGCATGGAAGCAAGGTGTCATCTATCCTGATGTTTATCACTTATTCTCTACATTCCCATTTAGAGTACAAGATGATATGCGTTATAAAATCATCGAAGATGCTTATTTAGATCTAGATGAAAATAAGAAGGAATACATAGATGAAATCCTCAATACATTCTCTCGTTACCCTTTAAAAACACTTATAACACTCACTAAAACAGGACCATGGAAGAATAATTATAAAGAAGGGGAAATAACCATTATTCCTGCAGAAGATATACAAAACTATTTCAAGAGGCACTAATATGGAACAATTCTACAACATACTTAAAGAATCACTTAATGAAGAGATGGGATGGATGATTGATCATATATATGAAGATTATAAGGATACTAAAGATGTATTAGGCTTTGCGTTAAGCTGTGAGAAGATATTACGTCTATACTTTGGTACAGACATCCACGAGCAGCTTAAAGATTTACTTATATATGTCTTGTATGTCTATCTTGATTATGATGAAGACGAGATAGAACTATTATTGAATGACTATGACCCTGAACATAATCGATATATGCAATAATGCATTTAGAATGTTTATAAATATATAGCAAATGCATAAATGTAAGTTATTAATAATATAAATAGATTGGATAACACACATAAATGAAGTATAATAGTAAACAGAAAGGAAGTGTTAATTGTGTGGCATCAAGAAACAGTATTTTATCAGATTTGCCCACTAGGACTTTGTGGTGCGCCTGAAGTAAATGATGATATCCAGGCTCATCGTATTTTAAAAATCAAGGACTTTGTCCCTTATCTACAAGAATTAGGAATAGGGGCTGTGTATTTCAATCCTGTATTCAACAGTGATTCTCATGGCTATGATACGCGTGACTATAATCTCATCGATACGCGTTTAGGTACAAATGAAGATTTTGCAGAAGTATGTAAAACACTCCATGAACATGATATTAAGGTTGTATTAGATGGGGTATTTAACCATGTTGGTAGAGGCTTTTTTGCGTTTAGAGATGTCCAGGAAAAAGGACCTGCAAGCCCATATGCCAATTGGTTCCATATCAACTTTGATGGAGATTCTAGCTATGGTGATGGATTCTGGTATGAAGGATGGGAAGGTCATTATGAACTTGTAAAGTTAAACCTAGATAACCCAGATGTCCAACATTATTTACTAGATGCAGTCGATTACTGGATCAAGTGTTTTGATATAGATGGTTTGAGACTAGACGTCGCTTATTCATTGCCTAGATGGTTTATGGCAATGTTGAGTGATCATTGTAAGAGTTTAAAACAGGATTTCTTTATGTTAGGAGAAGTATTAGGTGATAATGCAGGTTATATGTATACAGAAGCTAAACTAGATGCAATCACTGATTATCCATCATATAAAGCATTCTGGTCTTCATTTAACTCTTTGAATATGTTTGAATATGCCCATACATTAAAGAGAAATGCGATGGATATGTATAGAGGTAGAGATTTACTCACATTTGTAGATAACCATGATGTGAATAGAATATCTAGTACATTAACTGATGAAAGAAAACTTCCATTAGTATTTGGCTTACTCATGGCAGTACCTGGTATTCCATGTATTTATTATGGCTCAGAATGGGGTATTAAAGGTGAAAAGATTCAAGGTGTCACTGATGCACTACTTCGTCCAGAACTCGATGCACCTGCACCAAATGATTTATCAGATTTGGTTTCTAAATATATTCATATGCGTAGAGGACATAAAGCACTCACATTAGGAGACTATAAGGATTTAGTTCTTACTAATAAGCAGTATGCATTAGAAAGAAATTATGAAGGAGAAAAGATTGTGGTCGCACTTAATATCGATGATGCACCTTATACAATCTATCCACCTATTGAACATGGTTCTTATCAGGATCTTATGAGTGGAGAAATGGTGGATTATAATGGACAATTAGAATTACCACCACTTTCAATCACATACTTATATAAGCATGCATAAGGCTGAGCAATCAGCCTTTTATAAAGGAGACAAAAATGCAGGAAGATATTATACTTAAACTTTCAGAACAACTAAATATCAAGACAGAACAGATACAAAATACATTGAAATTATTAGAAGAAGGCTGTACCGTTCCTTTTATTGCTCGTTATCGTAAAGAATTAACACATGGCTTAGATGAAGAACAGATTCGTGTGATTCAGGAACAATATGACTATCAGGTGAATCTTAAAAAAAGAAAAGAAGAAGTCCTTACAAGAATAGAAACATTAGGACACTTAGATGATGATATCGTGAAGATGGTCAATGCATGTACACGTTTATCACAGGTAGAAGATATCTATCGTCCTTATAAACAGAAAAAGAAAACAAGAGCTAGTGTGGCTATTGCAGCAGGTTTAGAACCTTTAGCTAAGACACTTCTTTCTTTACCACGTACATTTAATGAAAAAGACACAGATGCCTATCTGAATGATACAATCACTTCTAGAGAAGAGGCATTGCAGGGGGCTAAGGATATCATTGCGGAAAAAATTTCTAATGATATGACAGTACGTAATAAAATTGTCGATTCTATGATGAACTATGGCCGACTTGTCACTTCTAAAAAGAAGAATGCGGAAGATGAAAAGATGACCTATAAGATGTACTATGACTATTCTGAAAATGTCTCACGTATTGCGACACATCGTATTATGGCGATTGATCGAGGAGAAAAAGAAAAGATCCTCACTGTTTCTATCAACATTAATGAAGATTATATCAAGACATTTGTCTCAAGACGTTATATTAAATTCCCTAAGAGTCCAACAGCTAAATATGTAGATGAAGCCATTGATGATGGCTTAAAGCGTCTTGCCTATCCATCTTTAGAAAGATTAGTCAGAAATACTCTTACTGAAAAAGCCCAGGAAGCAAGTATTGATGTCTTCTCTGATAATCTAGGTAAACTACTCTTACAGGCTCCAATGAAAAATAAGAGAATCTTAGGCTTTGACCCAGCTTTCCGTACAGGGTGTAAACTTGCAGTCATTGATGAATCAGGTAAGAAACTTACAGTAGATGTTATCTACCCACATCCTCCAGTCGCAAAGGTGAAGGAATCAGAAAAGAAACTTGTAGACTTATGTCAGAAGTATGATGTTAATCTGATTGCGATTGGGAATGGGACAGCAAGTCGTGAAAGTGAAGCCTTTGTCGCAAATACTATTAAGAAATATCACTTACCTGTGAGTTATACTATAGTCAGTGAAGCAGGCGCAAGTGTTTATAGTGCCTCTAAGCTAGCGATAGAAGAATTCCCAGATCTTCATGTAGAACAAAGAAGCGCGATTTCTATCGCAAGAAGACTACTCGATCCTTTATCAGAACTTATTAAGATTGATCCTCAATCTATAGGAGTAGGGCAGTACCAGCATGATTTACCTACTACCCAATTAAAAGAAAGACTTAACTTCGTTGTAGAAAAAGCAGTTAACTTAGTTGGTGTGAATATTAATACAGCCAGTCCTACACTCTTAAAGAATGTCTCTGGTTTAACTCAGGCAACAGCAAATAGTATTGTGGCTTATCGTGAAGAAAATGGTAAGATCATGAGCCGTAAAGAAATGAAAAAGATTCCTAAGATTGGTCCAAAAGCCTATCAACAGGCTGCTGGTTTCTTAAGAATTGAAGAGGGCAGTGAACCACTAGACCGTACAAATATCCATCCAGAATCTTATGATGCCACTAAAGCTATCTTAAAAGCATTAAACTTAACGACTAATGATCTAGGAACAGATGCATGTAAGAAGGCTGTCTCACAGGCTAACATTACATCCCTTAAAGAACTTACAGGACTAGATGACTATACACTTAAAGATATCCTAGACTCTATTATGAGACCACTAAGAGACTATCGTGATGATTATGATGGACCAATTCTGAGACAGGATATCCTCACATTAGAAGATCTTCATGTAAATGATAAACTAGAAGGTACTGTACGTAATGTTGTAGACTTTGGTGCCTTTGTAGATATTGGATTACATGAAGATGGACTCGTTCATATTTCTAAAATGAGTAAAAACCGTATTAAACACCCAAGTGATGTTGTCTCTGTAGGAGATATCGTAACGACATGGGTAGATACAATTGATGAACAAAGACATAAAGTACAATTAACTATGATTGATCCCAACAAATAGAAAAAGATGATTCCAATAAACGGAATCATCTTTTTAGCTTCCATAAGTGAAAGAATACGTCTATACCAAGTAACATAGAAATAGTCAACAATATAATAGACATATAATAAGACTCAGTCAATACACTACATAACATACACATACAGCTAAATACTGTTTTAATTATGATAGATAATTCTGTTTTCTTATAGGTCTGTCTTATATAATCATCATTCTCAGTCACATTGACATGTAACTGACCATTCTTACTCATCTTGATTAAATCATAGACAATCTGAGGTAATGCATAGCTTTTCTTTAATGTCTTATAAAGGTCATGACCTATTTTTAATCCTTGATCCTTATAATCCAGCTCTTTTAGTACTGTATTACGCTTATGATTAATTAATATCTCAATGAGATTAGAAGAAGGACTGATCTTCTCTAAAGTACCTTCAAGTGTCACCAAACAACGACATAATAGAGTCAGTTCTGTCGGTATCGCAATATCATTACTTGTCACAATATCAAAACACTTCTGTATCAAATCAGAAAAGTTATAATCAGATAAGCTCTTAGCTTTATATTCACTTACAATTGAATTTAATTGATGTAATAACTGTGTTTCATCTATTTCATGATCTGGTGTTACTAACATCAAGAAGGCTTCTTCTAGATCATAAATATCATCTTCAATTAAAGCCTGTAAAGCAAGAGATAAGATATGCTGAGTAAAGGAAGATACAGTACCCATCATTCCAAAATCTATCCAGGCAATCTTTCCTTCATCTATTAAGATATTACCAGGATGAGGATCAGCATGAAAGAATCCATCATCTAATATCTGTTTACAGCAGTTGTCTGCCATCTTCAAGGCAATCTCATCTAAGTCATATCCTTCATACTTTAATCTCTTTATAGCATCAATAGGAATACCATCAATATAGGAATAAACAAGCAAATGATTGGTTGTATATTCATTATAGACATGAGGTGCTTTAATATAACGTATATCTTTTTGATTGTTCGCAAAGACATTCATATTATTCGCTTCATTTAAAAAGTTCATCTCTGTCTGGCTTGTACGCCATAATTCATCAATAATAGAACGATAATCAATCAGATCACCTGTACCAGTCATCATCTTTAAAAGACGTGGAAACTTATGCATAATACGTACATCAGCTTCCATAATTTCATGAATATGAGGTCTTTGAACCTTTAATACAACGGTATCACCATTTAATAAATGCCCTAAATGAACCTGCGCAATAGACGCACATCCAATAGGCTTTTCCTCTATATCTTTAAATACATTCTCTATTGGCTGTCCTAGTTCTTCTTCAATAATACTACGAATAGTAGAAAAACTAAGAGGCGCAATAGACGCTCTTAGTTTTTCAAACTCTTTACAGTATTCTAGAGGTATTAGATCACTACGCATTGACATGATCTGTCCTAATTTGACATAAGTAGGGCCAAGCTCTTCAATCATCTCTCTTGCCTTAATAGGAGTCAGACCATTTTTAATATCATGTTTCTTGATAATAGAGAGTATTTCTCTCATACGTTTAATATTACTGATTTTCTTCATGATCTAATGCATCAAGCTTCTGGCGCAAAGCATTACGTTCTTCTTCAGTCATGTTTTCTACATGTTCTAACAAGTCTTCACGTGCTTTTCTTTTTAATTCTTCATTCATCGCACGTCCTTTATTGATGGTATCCTGACCTTTTTTCGCAAGACTATCTGTTAAGTCTTTAGAACGATCAGCGACCTCAGCTGCTGCACCAATACCTACAAGTACTGTCTTTTTCAACAATTCACTCATAGCCATATGAATACCTCCTTTCAAATACTATTTTATCACAACTACAACCAGGGGTTAAGTAATATAGACCTTGAATTAATAATTGTGCTATAATGAAAAAACGAAAGGGAGTTATCAGTATGAAGAAAGAAGAGTATATAGGTGTATTTGATTCAGGTGTTGGAGGAGTGAGTGTCTTACAGGCTATTCATGAAATGATGCCAGGAGAGAATCTTTATTTCTTTGGTGATTCACTTAATGCACCTTATGGGGAGAAAACATTAGAAGATGTCCAGCAGCTTACTCTTAATGCGATAGAGAATATGAATAAGAAGAAGCATTTAAAGGCCATCGTGATTGCCTGCAATACAGCAACAAGTGCTGCAGTGACATTATTAAGAGAAAAATATACAGATATTCCTGTCATTGGTATAGAACCTGCATTAAAACCAGCAGCACTTTCTAAGAAGAACAGCTGTATTCTTGTGATGGCGACAGCCAATACATTACGTTTAGATAAGTTTCATCAATTAGCTGAAAGATATGATAAATCAGCCACTATTATTCCAGTTCCATGTTATGGACTTGCTAAACGTATTGAACAGGGAAATTTAGATCAACCAGATTTGATTGAATTACTTACAGATTTAATAGGTCCTTATAAAGGTAAAGTAGATAGTGTTGTACTAGGTTGTACACATTATCCATTTGTGAAAAATCAAATAGCGACAGTTTTAGGTGATATTCCAATGTTTGATGGAGCTTATGGAACAAGTAAACATCTTTATAATTGCTTAAAGGAATGTGATTGTTTAAATGACCAGGAAGAAGGAGATATCCTCTATGGTTCATCCAAGGAAGATGAAATTCCTATTTATAAAACATTTATGAATACACCAATTATCTAATAAGCCATTCACATGGCTTTTTTACTAGGAGGATGTATGAACTTTATTATTATCAATAAAGACAATATAGACACAGAGCATATATGTTGTGCCATGTCTAATAAAAAGAGTCTTAAAAAGAAAGAATGGTTAAAAGAAAGGTTTGATGAAGGTTTAGTGTTTTATCGCAGCGAAGAAAGAGGAAAGTGTTTCATTGAATATATTCCTGATGAATATGCCTGGATACCTATTACAAGTAATAACTATATGTATATCAATTGTTTATGGGTTTCAGGTTCGATGAAAGGACATGCCTATTCAAGTGACTTATTAAACTATTGCATAGATGATGCACGTCAAAAGGGCTATAAAGGTGTTTGTATTCTATCGTCTAAAGGACGTAAGAAAGAGTTCCTTTCTGATTATAAATATTTGACTCATAAAGGATTTAAGATAGCCGATGAATCAGATAATGGTATTATACTTATGTATCTTCCATTCACTGAAGGTAATCCTCCAGAGTTTAAAGAATGTGCCAAACATCCGCATATCAATGAGCAGGTTTTTGTATTATATTATACAGATCAATGTCCTTTTACAGACTATTGGGTACCACGCATAGAAGAAGTGGCAAAAGAATACAACATTCCTTTAAAAACGATTCATATCACAACACGTGAACAAGCACAGAACCTCCCAACACCAGTTTCTACTTATGCATTATTTAAAGATGGAGAATTTTTAACTCAAGGGATCCTTAATGAAAAGAAATTCTTAAAATATGCAGGAATAGATATGCAATAACATATTTTCCCACAAAAACCACATTTAGGTATTAAGTTTAAGATATATACTAGAATCAGAAAGTGAGAGTGGTATTATGAACAACGAAAATTTAAAAGATGTTTATGAAAAGCAGAATAAAAAGAAAGTCAGTCGTTTAAGCAAAAATATAGGTAAAGCATTTATTGCTGTGGCATTAGGTTTTGGTGGAGGCGCTGCTGGTTCTTATTTTATGAATAATCAGGGTACTACAGTAGTGACGAAGACTACTACAACTAAAGCAACAGGTACATCAAATGATGCATCAAGCATCTCTTCTAAGATGACACAAAGTGTTGTAGCCATTACAACAGAAAATATCTCAAGAGATAACTTCTGGTATGGTTCACAGGTATCAAGCGGTGCAGGTTCAGGAGTGATCATGAGTAGCGATGGTTATATTATTACCTGCGCTCATGTTGTTTCTGGTGCAAGTACAATTAAGGTCACTACAAGTGATAATAAAACATATGATGCAACATTAGTAGGAACTTATAGTGATAATGATATTGCGGTACTTAAGATCAATGCAACTAATTTAAAACCAGCAACATTTGCTAACAGTGATAAATTAGTACAAGGTCAATCTACATATGCAGTAGGTAACCCAGAAGGTACATTCAGTGATTCTATTACTTCAGGTATCGTATCAGCCTTAAATCGTAAGATTACTGTACAGCTAGACAATGATGACTCGTCTTCATCTAGTAACTATGGTCGTTTTGGTCAGCTTTATAGCTCTTCTAAGACTATCTCTATTTCTGTTATTCAGACAGATGCAGCCGTTTCTCCAGGGAACTCTGGTGGAGGATTATTTAATGGAAATGGTGATCTCATTGGTATTGTGAATGCCAAATCATCCGATACAAATAGTGAAGGTCTAGGATTTGCGATTCCTTCAAATACTGCATTAAAGATAGCGAAAGAACTTATCAACAAGAGTAATTAATAGACAAGAAGGACAGAAATGTCCTTTTTTAGTTAATATTTAGTTTATAAAACAAACTTATATTAGTGTCATGGAGGTATTTTATGAAAGAAAAATTTATTCAATTCATGCAGGGAAGATATGGTGGAGCAGATAAGCTCAACACTCATCTCATGTATTTATTATTTATTTTAGTTATTATAGAGTTATTTACTGGTTCAAAACCATTAATGATCTTAAGCTTATTTTTGATGATTTATATTTATTTCAGAATATTTTCTAGGAATATCTATAAACGTTATCAGGAAAATCAGAAATATGTACAGCTTATTGCACCTATTACAAAAAAGGTAGATTTCTTTAAGAGAAAAAGAAAAGATAAAACACATAAATATTATAAATGTCCAACATGTAAACAGGTTGTCCGAGTACCCAAAGGACGTGGAAAGATTGAAATCAGCTGTCCAAAGTGTCATACTAAGTTTATCAAAAGAACTTAGGGGGACTAAATATGTTGAAGGTATTACTTATTCCAGCTTTAGATGATTCAAATATTGAACTTATTAAAAAGTCATGTTCTGATATGAACCTTTTAAAGGTAAACAAAGATGATTTAACACAGGAAATGATTGATGAAGCAGATGTCATTGTAGGTAATCCACCAAGACAATTTAACTTGAATAGACCTACACTTAAAGCACTATTATTAAATAGCGCAGGTAATGATCAATTTCTTCTACCAAACATCTTAAATAGACAAACACTTCTTACAAATGCAAGTGGTAGCTATGGTCATGCCATCTGTGAACATATGATGGGAATGATCTTCAGCTTTAATAAGAATCTACGTTTTTATTATGATCGACAGAAAGAAGCAAGATGGACACCATTATTTACTGGTAGAGAAATTTATGGTTCAAATGTCTTATTACTTGGAGTAGGGGATATTGGTACTGAATTTGCGAAAGTATTAAAGGTACTTGGTGCCAATGTCACAGGACTAAGAAACTCTTATAAGGAACATCCTTATTGTGATAACATTATCACTTCTAAAGAATTACATGATGTATTACCAAAGATGGATTATATTATTACTTCTTTACCAGCAACCAATGCAACATTCCATATGTTAAGCCATGATGAGTTTTCATTAATGAAAGAAGATGCGGTTGTATGTAATGTAGGTAGAGGTAGTGTGATTGATACTTATGCTTTATTAGAAGCATTAGACAATAAGTCTATTGGTGGGGCATTACTTGATGTTTTTGAAGAAGAACCATTACCAACTGATTCACCATTATGGAAAAATCCGAGAGTCATGATTACACCTCATTGTTCTGGTGGATATCATTGGAAGAGCGTACAGGACTATTATACACAATTAGTCATTAGAAACCTCAATCACTTAAAGAACCAGGAACCATTAGAAAACCTTGTTAATAGAACAAAAGGTTATTAACATAGTAATGTGGACCCCGTGTCAAGGACATTAAATAAAAAAGTACTTAAAATCAATTAGAAATATAGATATCCTCTAGGTTGTAATAACCAGGAGGATATTTTTATGTGTAAACTATGTAAATATGTAATTATTAAAGATGGAGTTTTATGTGTATTGGAAACAGATAGAATGAAGGAAGTCATAAGAAATGAACTTGGTGT
>NZ_JACRWG010000045.1:0-22527 GCF_014306455.1 Catenibacterium faecis | reverse complement strand
CCACCTCTCTTTGATTATACTATTATATCGAGATGCACACTAGAGTTTTGGGGGATTTGAGTTTGGTTATATATTTGTGTCCGCGCAACAAAGGCGCGGGGAAATGGAGAAAATCATGGTAACCTCCGGCAAAAAGAAAAAAGGAAGCACGTTTGTGATTCAATTACCATATGTTGATTAAATTTTAAGTGAGCAGGAATCTTACAATTTTGTAAGACTTCTGCTCGTTTTTTGAAAGTGAAATGAAAGATTATCTTGATACAATTTGGATGTAGGTTGAAAAGGTACACTTTACAGAATTAAAAAGGAGGCAACACATGAGTGTGATATTAGAAACCAAGCAGCTTTGTAAATTTTATGGCGTGGGTGAGAATCAGGTCAAAGCGGTCAATCAGGTGGACATTCAGATTGAGCAGGGAGAATTTGTCGCAATTGTCGGAAAGTCAGGTTCCGGTAAAAGTACATTACTTCATATGCTTGGAGGGCTTGACACCCCGACAAAAGGCAGTGTTACTTTAGCCGGGAAAGATTTATACAGGATGAAGGAAGATGCCCTTGCTGTTTTCCGCAGAAGAAAAATCGGATTTGTTTTTCAGGCATTTAATCTGGTTTCATCTGTTAATGTCTGGGAAAATATTGTACTGCCACTGGGGCTGGATGGAAGAAAAGTGGATGAAGCGTATGTAAATGACATTATTGCAACTCTGGGGATTGAAAACCGAATTTATAATCTGCCAAATCAGTTATCCGGAGGACAGCAGCAGAGAGTAGCAATTGCAAGAGCACTGGTGAATCGTCCGGAAATTATATTTGCAGATGAGCCGACAGGAAATCTTGATTCTAAGACCAGTGATGAGGTAATCGCTCTGCTTAAGATGACAGCAAAAAAATATGGGCAGACAATTGTAATGATTACCCATGATGACGAAATTGCACAGGTCGCTGACCGTATTCTGGTGATTGAGGACGGACAGGTGGTGGATTTTAGATGAAGACAATAAGCAGGATTGCATATAGCAATGATAAAAAGAACAAGACAAGAAGCATATTGATCATGATGGCAATCTGTCTGACAACGATGCTGCTTGTGATTATCAGTACTGTGGGAAATGGAATGATCCGTTTACAGAAAAGTCAGGCGGCAGGCTCATATGGAAGCAATTATGGTTTGTTTGTCGCAGCAGATGGATCGCAGTTAAAAGAAGTAAAACGCCGTGCGGAAATAGATGCTACAGGTACTATGTGCACCGAAGGTATCATAAAAGGCAACGAAAACGGTGGTTTTGTCTGCATGGATGAGACTGCAAGAAAAATGCTTCCCTATAATAAGGAATATGAGTTAAAGGAAGGAAAGTATCCGGGGGGAATGCAGGAAATTGCCGCAGGAAGAGCATTTTTTCGTGCAATGGGGTATGGTGATGTAAAAATCGGAGATACGGTTACACTGGATTACCGCACAGGGATGCAGTCAGAATATAAGCCGGAAAAATTTGTTGTCAGCGGAATCCTATATGATCGGGATGAGTATACCATCGAGGCATCTTATGTTGCTTTCGGGTCACAGGAGTTTTATGATGAACACGTTGCAGAGAATGACAGACAGTATAATATTTATTTTACTTTAAATGATTCTGCAAATGTATCTATGAATAATATTAATTCGGTTATAAAGCAGATTGCAGCGTCTTGTGGGATCGAAGAAAAAAACGTTATAGTCAATGATCTCTATTTGCAATGGGTCTTGCAGCCGAGTTATGAAATGATTGCGGTATGCGGGGTTTTGATTCTTGCAATTGTACTTTTCTCTGTTGTGGTCATTTATAATATTTTTCAGGTCGGTATTGCCAACAAGATACAGGAGTATGGAAAAATCAAGGCTCTAGGAGCGACAAAAAAGCAGATGAAACAACTGATCTTCAGAGAGGGTATGTTTTTGACAATTTCTTCAATACCAGTTGGATTGCTTCTTGGTTTTCTGATTGCAAAATGCGGTTTTAACTGGCTGGTAGAACAGGGAAACCTTGTATCAACCGGAACTGGCTCTATGGGAGCTCAAAATCAGCAGGTGTCTTTGTTTTCTCTGCCTGTTATGCTTCTCTGTATTTTCGTATCATTTCTTACCGTTGCTTTGGCACTGCGTAAACCAATGAAAATTGTTTCACGTATTTCACCTATCGAAGCAACACGCTATTTAGAAAATGCAGAAACACACAAAAAAGGAAAACGAAATGGCAGAAAAAATGTCACCGTGTTTTCTATGGCAATGGCAAATGTAACGGGTAATCCAAAAAGAACTATTGGTACTATCCTCACAATGGGGCTTTCCTGCGTATTGTTTGTGATTATCTCAAATTATGTGGGAAATATTGACACGGAGCATGAAGCACGTCTTTCCGTTAATCATGGACAATTTGAACTGCAGCTTGACTATTCTGCTGAGTATGATGAAAGATATCCGGAGAATAATCTGGATACGATTCTGACGGATGATCCATTGAATGATTCGCTGATTAAAGAAATCAAAAGCATTCCGGGAGTAACAGATGTCATGACGAGAGAGATTGTCTCTGTAAATCTGAACGGAACAAGATTTCCGGCTACTATTGTGAGTAAAAAGGATTTTGATTTTATGCGCCAAGAAGGGGATATTGGCTCTATGGACTATGATCAGGCGGTAAAGAATGGTGATATTTTCTTTGGCTGGTCAACGTGGATGGAACAAGATGGATATGCTCCGGGTGAATCCATTGCATTTGACTTTGAGAATGGAAGTGGAACCTATACCTATCAGGGGAAGATTGCAGGATCTTTTGTAAGTGCGGACACTTATCTTGTCATTCCGGAAGGTGTATATCGTTCCATGAATCCGAGAGGAACAGCCTATGGCTATCTGTGGGTGGACTGTGATAAAAAAGATGTGGCATCTGTAGAACAAAGTCTGAATACTTTGATTTCTAATACTTCGCATATAAAAATGGATACTTATCATGCGCAGTTACAATCTGCCGAATTTGCAAGCAGCATGATGAAGCTTGGCTGTTATCTGTTTATGGCTATTGTAGGACTCATCGGGTTTATGAATATGGCGAATACCATGATCATGAATATTACGACAAAAAAGCAGGAATATGGTATATTACAGGCTGTGGGTATGACAAATAAACAATTAAATTTATGTCTGCAGTTACAGGGACTGATTTTTACGGTTGGTACCATATGCGTAGCTTTGATCATTGGTCTGCCGCTCGGCTATGCACTTTTTTCCTATGCAAAACATAATGGAATATTTGGAATGAATATCTATCATGTTCCAATCGTACCGATTTTTATTATGATTTTTTTGGTCGGTCTGTTGCAGATTGTACTTTCCTGCGTTTTAAGCAGTAATCTGAAAAAGGAAACGCTGGTAGAAAGAATAAGGTATCAGGGATAGCAAGTAATATGTAATGAATTAGGTCTTAACCAAGAGGAGAAATAGATAACTTTCATTTTGTATGTATGATAAATCTAAACAGTATTTTAGCAACATTTCCTGAAGGGGGGGCAGAAAGTGTCTCAAATAAAAATGCTTCAAACCAATGGCTTGAAGCAGTGGATGAAGAAGAATATCTAAAATTGAAATAAAACAAAACGATCAGGAAGGGAAGCCTGATCGTTGTTTCTTTCAAGAGTTATTTTGAAGGGAGTTTAGGAAATTTTAGGAATCACTCTTGGTAAAAAGAAGCTTTGATTATTATAGGGAGTTGCTTTCTCTTTACAGGTACTATTATGCTTTTTATCTATGAACACATTGTGAACTCATTATTTTTTTTCTAGGAAATATGTTATAATGAGGTTCGAGGAGGATTTTTTATGAAAAAATCAATCATTACATTCTTATGTTTGATGTTGATCACATTATCAGGATGTACTTATAATACCAAATATTCAGAAAGTGATGCCCCCTTAACTATTACAGGTGGTCTCAGTGATACATTGATTGTGTATTATTCATTCAATGGTGAAGAACGTGAACTTGCTAAACAAGTACAGTCATATACAGAAGGGGACTTACTTTGTTTACAGACTTCTAAGAAGTACTCTACAGACTTTAAAGAAAGAATTAAAGAACATAGAAAAGAAAGAGAAGCTTACGCAAAAGCACTTAAAGAAAATAAACATGATTATAAGAATAAACATGTATTAGATACATTACCTACTCTTAAAAATCAAATTGATGATATTGATCAATACAAGACTGTATATCTTATTTATCCATGCTGGGAAAAGGATGAACCTTTAATTATTGATTCATTCTGTATGGATTATGACTTATCAGGTAAAACAATTGTACCTATGTGTACAAGTGAAAAGAACTGGCGTGGCCATGTGAAATATTCCAGCAGGAAGAGTGTTGCTCACTTTAATAAGATGATACCAAATGCGAACTTTAAGCGTGCAAAGGCATTTACTGATGTCAAAGGCGTTAAAGAGTGGCTAGAAACTATTGATATGATCTAGACTGGATATTGATCCAGTCTTTTTTTGGAGAACTATAATGAGACATATATTTTTACTTAAACCAGTGGATGATGATTATGATCATCATCCGTTTATAGAAACAATTAGAGAAGTGATGCAGGGTTATGATTATGATATATTCATGAGTACTTATCCTGATCACGCCAAGAAGATTATTAAACATTATAAAGAACCAACACGTTTTTATAGTGTTGGTGGGGATGGAATGTTGAACCAGGTAATTCAGGGACTTGTAGGTACACCTCATGAACTAGTAGTTATTCCTTATGGAACAGGAAATGACTTCTTTAAGATGATTTCTAAGAATAATGATTCTAAAGAAGTACTTAAAGCATCTTTAAAGGGTAAAACAATTCCTATTGATACAGTGTTAATGAATAATCGTTATTTTATTAATAATGCATGTTTTGGTTGTGATAGTGTGATTGCGAATCATGTTCATGATGATGTTAAGATTCCTAAGATGTTTAAAGGACATCAATATGAGTATTCTATTCTAAGAAACTTTGTCCAGTATCCATTTTATCATATTAAGATGACCAGCCATGGAACACTATTATATGAAGGTCCTGTTACTTTATGTGCCTGTGCGAATGCGAAATATTATGGTGGGGGTTATAAGATTGCCCCTCATGCATCATTAGAAGATGGTCTCATGAATATTGTGATTCTTGATCAAATTAATAAAGGACTTATTCCTTTATATATTAAGAAGATAGTAAGTGAAACACTTGATCAGGATAAACATGCTCATGTCTTTACTGTAGATGAAGTGGATGTAGAATCTCAGTATCCATGTAATTTAGATGGTGAAGAAGTAAAAGCATCTCATTATCATTTAGAGGTAAAGAAGAATAGTTTAAATCTTGTAGTCTTTGATAATTAAAGAAATAAATGTTTCTATGATTGGAGATAGTTCTTCTTTTCTTGTGATAAAGGCTGCAGACGTATAGAGACCCTTGTCTTTAAGTTTAGTATAAGTTTGTGAATTTAAGTCTATATATGGTATAGCCGCTTCAGGTATAATAACCACCTGATCTAATATTGAACCCCATACTAGGGCAGTACGTATATCATCTGTAATAATAGGGATATGTGGCTGGAATTGGAGTTCATTTAAACAATAATCTATTATAAACTGACGATAACGTCTGTGAATCAAAACAGGATCATCTCGATAATCAATGAGATGGTTCTTTTTTTCATTCACAAGAGTAGAAGGTCCTACCGCAATCATTGGTTCAGGCTTAAATAAAAATGATTTCACATTCGTAGAATCAAATGGTGTTCTGACTAACGCAATATCTATTTCATGAGCCAGCAAGGCATCCATCATCTCATAGGTCGTTCCTTCTTTCATATGAATATCTAACTTAGGATATTTCTTTCTAAATACATCCATATGATCATGTGTAATTAAATAACCATTAGAAGAAGTAATCCCAAAACGTAAGATCTGTGTGGCAGCTCCTTGTACTTCTTTACTTGTCTGTTCATATAAATTCAACATCTGATTACATCTACGATAAAATAAGTGCCCTGCAGGCGTTAATGTGATATGACGATGTCCTCTCTCTATCAGTATTGTATCTAATTCTTCTTCTATCGCTTTTAACTGCATAGAAAGAGGAGGCTGTGAAATATGTAATACACGTGCAGCCTGTGTTATAGTCCCTTCTTCTACAATTGTCTTAAAGTATTTCATCTGTTTTAGTTCCATACGTATCTCCTATAGATTCTATATAAAATATATATTATACATATAGTATAAAACAGGATTATAATGTTGCAAGGACAGGGAGGAAAAATATGTATATAATGAAATATTTAAAGCCTTATAAATGGCAGGCCATTTCAGGCTTTATATTTAAACTTATAGAAGCATTTCTAGAATTATGTATACCAATGGCTGTAGCTCTTATTATTGATAATGGTGTTGCAGTACATAATACAAACTATATTACAAAGATGGCTTTTGTGATCTTTGGTTTATCTACAGTAGGATATGCAAGTTCACTTGTATGCCAGTATTTTGCATCACTTACATCACAGGGTGTAGGTACACTTATGCGTAAAGATATGTATCGTGCAATCAACCGTTATGATTATCAGGATCTTGATATTATTGGTACACCTTCTTTAATCACAAGAATCACCAATGATATCAATCAGATTCAGTTAGCTGTTGCCATGGTTATTCGTTTATGTTCAAGATCACCATTTTTAATTATTGGTTCTTTAATCATGAGCTTTGTGATTAACTGGCAGGTAGCACTTATTTTTGTGATTGTCGCACCACTTATTGCGTTTAGTATTTACTTTGTGATGAGTCATACAGCGCCTATGTATTCTCATATCCAGCATATCCTAGATAACGTATCTCTTATTACAAGAGAGAATCTTTCAGGTGTCAGAGTCATTCGTGCTTTTAACCAGCAGGATAATGAACAAAAACGTTTTGAATCAACAACCACAAAACAAAAAGAAGAACAGATCATTGCAGGTAACCTCAGTGCTGTATTAAATCCAGCTACTACAATCATTGTGAACTTTGGAATTATCGCAATTCTTTATATCTCAGGCTTTAAAATCAATGCAGGTAGTATGACACAGGGAGAAGTCATCTCTCTTATTAATTATATGAATCAGATCCTACTTTCCATGTATGTCTTTGCGAATGTTATTGTGATCTTAAATAAAGCCAGTGCATCATACAAAAGATGTGCAGATGTACTAAGTCAGAAACCAGATATTGTCCAGGGAATCAATGAGGCTCCAAGTGACTATCAGAACCTTATTACTTATGATCATGTTTCATTCTCATACTATTCAGGTAATGCTTTAACTGATGTGTCATTCAATATCCTTCCAGGTCAGACAATCGGTATTATTGGAGGTACAGGTTCAGGTAAAACAACACTTATTAACCTGATTCCTCGTTTTTATGATGTCACTGAAGGTGAAATCCGTATCAAAGACCTTCCTATTAAATCATATAAGTTCAAGGATTTAAGAAATATGATTGGTATTGTACCTCAGCAGGCCACACTCTTTGGAGGAACAATCAGAGAAAATATGCAATGGGGTCATCCTCATGCTACTGATGAAGAAATCTATGAAGCATTAGAACTTTCACAATCTAAAGAATTCGTCGATAAGATGACAGAAGGCTTAGACACCTATATTGAACAGGGTGGTAAGAATGTATCTGGTGGACAAAGACAAAGACTCACTATTGCCCGTGCCTTAGTCAAAAAACCAGAAATACTTATTCTAGATGATAGTGCTAGTGCACTAGACTTTGCGACAGATGCAAAACTAAGAAAAGCTTTAAGTACACTTAATATGACAGTTATTATTGTCTCTCAAAGAGTGAGTGCTTTAATGCATGCAGATTCTATTGTGGTATTAAGCCATGGTGAAGTCGTAGGACAGGGTACTCATGACATGCTTATGAATACATGTGATGTTTATCAGGAAATTGTTATGTCACAGATGGAAGGAGGACAGAGTAATGAAGAATAAAAGTACTTTAAAAAGACTTATGGCATTCTGTCGTCCTTATCGTATCTATCTTGTAGGTGCATTATTATTTTCTACAATTAACATTATATTCACTCTTTTGACACCAATTCTTATTGGGAAAGCCATTGACCAGATGATTGGCTATCATCAGGTTTTCTTCCAGGGGCTAAGTCAAAAGATCTTCTATATTGCATTCTCTGTATTGATGACTGCATTATTCAACTATTTCTTAGTCAGAGCATCTAATAAGATGACTTATGAAATCACAAGAGACTTAAGAACAGAACTCTTTAAACAATATCAGATTTTACCTCTTTCTTATATCGATTCTCATACTCATGGTGATATGATGAGCCGTATGATTGCCGATATTGATCAGATTTCAGATGGTTTATTACAGGGCTTTACGAACCTCTTTGGTGGTATTGCGACAATCTTAGGTACAATTGGCTTTATGTTATATGTGAATGTTAAGCTGGCTTTGATTGTTATTGTATTAACGCCACTTTCTCTCATTGTCGCAACACTTATTGCGAAATATACATTCAAGTTCTTCCAGGAACAATTATCTATTCGTGGAGAAATGAGTGGTTTTGTAGAAGAAATGGTAGGAAACCAGAAAGTCGTCAAAGCATTCCAACATGAATCAATCAATGAAGAGAAGTTTGATGAAATCAATGATCGTTTATTTAAGAGTGGTGTTAAATCACAGTTCCTAGGTGCACTTGCGAATCCTTCTACACGTTTTGTGAATGCGATTGTTTATGATACAGTATGTATCTATGGTGCCTTTAGTGTCATTGGTGGAGGTCTTACAGTAGGTGGTTTATCATCGTTCTTGACTTATGCCAATCAGTACACAAAGCCATTTAATGATATTTCTAACGTATTTACTGAATTAGAAACAGCTTTAGCCTGTGCTGAGCGTGTCTTCAAGATTATTGATGAACCAGCTATTAAAAACCCAGAACATCCCAAGACTATTGATAATCCACAAGGTGTTATTGACTTAAACTATGTGAATTTCAGTTATTCACCTGAAAGACCATTGATCACTGATTTTAATCTTCATGTCAATGCAGGTGAAACAATTGCGATTGTAGGACCTACAGGATGTGGTAAAACAACATTAATTAACTTACTAATGCGTTTCTATGATCCTCAAAGTGGTTCTATCTCTATTGATGGTATTAATACACAAACGATGGATCGTTCCTACTTGAGAAGTCTCTATGGTATGGTATTACAGGATACATGGTTATTTAAAGGTACTATTAGAGATAATATTGCGTATGGCTCAAATAATGCGACAGATGAAGAAATTATCGAAGCTGCCAAAAAAGCCCATGCTCATAAATTCATTATTCAGTTAAAAGGTGGCTATGATGCGATGCTTGCAGAAGAAGGCAGTAACTTATCACAAGGACAAAGACAGCTTTTATCTATCGCAAGAATCATGCTCGCAAATCCACCTATGTTAATTCTTGATGAAGCCACTTCATCTATTGATACACGTACAGAAAGACAAATTCAGGATGCCTTTGATACAATGATGATTGGTAGAACAACCTTTATTGTAGCCCATCGTCTTTCTACTATTCAAAAAGCAGATCAGATTATTGTGATGAATGATGGACATATCATTGAACAGGGTAAACATGAAGAACTATTAAAGAAGAATGGTTTCTATCATAACCTTTACTATAGTCAGTTTGAAAAACCAGAGTAAACAAAAAAAGATTCCTCACGGAATCCTTTTTTATTAGCTTCTTCCTGTTACTGCTTTTCTTAAAGCCTGTTTATCAACCCAGCGTGTAGAGAATCTAAAGTTCTTCTGTGCGAATACAAAAGTGATTTCGTTATTTGTATTGAAGTTGATTTTCTTCATCTTACGATAATCGATAAGAAGACGACCTACAAGCATATTTTTTCTACCAACTAATACAAGGTTTGCAATCTGCATTGAATAGATGATTGAATAAATAGCCCATACACTTAAAGCGTTTGAAATGTAGTTCATTTTGTGAGCATTGTATGTTGAAATCATAAAAGCGATACAACCAAATAATACTACAAAATAAAGTACTGTAAGACCAATATAAAAAGCCTTACCTGCAGGACTCATACAGAATTTTAATGAATGATCTCTTTTCTTAGATTTAATAATAGTTACAACTACATTCACAATCATATATGTAAAGTAGAGACCAACGAGTCCAACAAGAAATGCAAGTATAATTAAAACCTGATCCATTCTGTTCTCTCCTTTATTCTTCTTATAATTATACATTGAACTGTTCAATTTGGCTATACCCTATTTGTATGGACAAATAAAAAAGAAGCAGTATAATACATAAAAAAAGGGGGAAAATGAAAATGTATACACTTCATTACACAATACAGAACGATCAATGTGACTATACAGGTCGTTTAAGAGATGAAAATATTTTTGTCTATTTCTCACGTATAGCAACTGTAGATGGTTCTTTATCAGGATTCTATAAAGAATCAATGAAGGGAAAGTATGGTTATGTTGTTTCTAAACAGTCACTTATATTAACTGAACCTATTTATGAAGATGATGAAATTACTTTGACTACAGAGATTGGACATTATTCTAATGTGATTTTTCCTCGATTCTACTATATAGAAAAAGAAGGTAGACGTATTGGTGAATGCCGTTCTATCTGGACTCTTATTGACCTAAAGAGACGTCGTATTACATCTCCTAAGCGTGCAGGATTAACTCTTCCTGATAACCCAGACTTGGTCAAAGAAGAACCAGAAACACTCTTTACGCAAGATGATAGACAATTAGTAAGTACTTATACTGTACCTTATAGTGATATAGATACAAATAGACATTTAAACAATACCCATTATTTACGTATCGCTTCTAACTTGATTCCCGTAGAAGCCTATGAAAATCATTTTATGGATTCTATTTCTATTAACTATAAAAAAGAAATACTCGCTCATCAGACAATTGAACTCTATCTCACTCATATTAATGATACCTATATCATTGAAGGAGATGTAGAAGGAGAAAACTGCTTTATTGTGAAAATCCATATGAAGGAGTACACAAAATGAAAAAAGAACTTCCTATCATGATCTTTCATAAAGATAATCAAGACTACTATGGCGGAGACCAGGATTGGTTTCCTGATGAATGGGCAAGACGTGCAGGATGTGCAAGTGTCTGTGCTGCAGATATGGCCTGTTTCTATGAACATAAGCTAGATATTTCTTATCCGGATTTTCTAGAACTGATGACAAAGATGTTTAAACTCAATACTCCAGGTATTATGGGTTTCCCTTATTTCTATAAGTTTGCGAAGAACTTTAAAAAGTATATGAAACATATTGGTTTGAATGTAGAACCTATTTATCAGAAGATTACTGAATCTCCTGAACAGGGTGTACATTTTGTGAAAACAGCTATTGATCAGGGGCATCCTATTGGTATGTTGATTTTAACTCATGAAGCACAAATATTAGAAGAAGAAACATGGCATTGGATGTGTATTACTGGTTATGAAGAAACAGCATCTGATACATCTATTATCTTCTCATCATGTGGTGAACGTGTATGTGTTGGTGCTTCTACACTCTTTAATAAGAGTCATAAGAATATTGTAAAGCTTGTAACGTTTGATTAAAAAGGAGATGTCGTCATCTCCTTTTAAAATTCCATAGGACTATATAAATTAATCTCAAGATGAGTAATTGGTTCTTCAAACTTGATATATGCTGCATGAAGTGCTAAACGTGGATAATCAGAGCCTTCATTATAAAGGGAATCACCTAGAATAGGATGACCAATAGAAGCCATATGAACACGGATCTGATGCTTTCTACCAGTCTCTAGACGACATCTTACAAGTGCATGATCTTCCTTATTTTCTAGACACTGGTAATAAGTCACAGCAGGAATACCCTTAGAATGAACACGCATCTTAGAAGGACTATGTCTATCTTTGCCTAAGTTCTGTTCAATCTTATATTCCTTACCTTCTTTGATATGACCCTCTACATAAGCCAAATATTCTCTTTGTATCTCTTTAATAGACAATGCATGATCTAGATAAGCCTGTATTAAATGACACTTACAGAATACTACTAAACCGCTTGTGTCATTATCTAAACGATGAATATAACGAACAGGAATATCATATCCCTGTGTCATATAATAAGCACTCACTCTATTAGATAAGCTGTCTGTCTTATGAGGATCATCTGGATAAACCGCAATCCCAATAGGCTTATTCACAACAAGAATCAGATCATCCTCATATACAATATCTATATCCTGAAAGTCAGGTGCATATGTTTCATCATCATGTTCATAAGCAAGAACATCTAATACATCATTTGTATGAAGTATAGGATTCATATTAAATACATGATTGATTTTATAGTCTTTATTCTGTTTTAATAAATGAATTGTTTTGCGTGATAAATGCAGATCTGCCCACAAATCAGATAAAGGACGATTTTCATATTCTTCATCAATAGTGATAAGAAGATGCTGTCCTTGCTTCTTTATTCTCATGGACGATATACAGTGATTTTGACATCAATAGTGACATCAAGTGCTTCTAATGTATCAAGAACATCACGCTTTTCTTTCTTGATATGATAATAATGTGGTGTCATCTTTAAAAGATTTAATGCATCTTCACGATTCTTAATAGAAATAGTCTTCTTAAAATCATGACTCTCTAATACATTAAATGGAAGACGGATATACTTATCAGACTTAGTCTTTACTTCATCATAAATCAAATGTTTAATTTCAATTAAATGATCTCTATTGGCAGTTACATGGATAATATAACCATCCTCTTTAATACATCTAGCAAGTTCTTCCTGATTCACTACAGTGAACATTGCGGTAATAACATCCATAGAATGATCAAGTACAGGAATATTCTTAGAATTACCTACAATCCAGTGGATAGACTTATCATATTGTGTAGCCATTCTTACAGCTAACTTAGAAATATCTAAGCCACAATAAGTATTCTCATCACCAAGAATCTGTTTCATACGATATGTATAATAGCCTTCACCACAACCTAGATCTAGGATATTTAAAGGACCTTCCTTCTTCTTGATTTCATTTACTACTTCAAAAAGAATAGGATCATAATAACCCTTATCAAGATAAGCTTTTCTCGCAATCAATGATTCTTTAGAATCACCTGGATTATTAGATGCCTTATCAGGATTTAAAAGTAGATTCATATACCCTTGACGGGCAATATCATAACAATGGTTATTAATGCATTTACATGTTTTACCTTCAATTTCTAAAGGTTCATGACATTTAGGACATGCAAGTATACTCATTTTTATTTACCTCGTTTCTATTGCTTATTCGCAATGATATAATAGCATACTTTACTTGAAAGTTGTAAAATTAATATGAAAGAGAGGGATAACATGAACATAAAAAAAGCTTTTTCTAACAGTCTTCTTTCACTTCTCTATAAAAAGCCGCTTTCTAAAATCACCATAGGAGACTTACTAGAGGATACTGAACTCTCAAGACAGACATTCTATAATCACTTTCTAGATAAGAATGATCTTATTGCCTATGTTTATGATACAGTGATTGTGAATCAGTTCAATGAAGAAATGTCTATTGACTTTAAATTATCACTTACACAAACATTAAACAGTCTAAAAACATATGAGACCTTTATTGAACAAGCTTGTTTAATAGATGGACAGAATTCTCTAAAAGAACATATGCTCAACCACTGTATAGAATTTGATTTAAAATGGCATGAATACTGTATAGGAGAACCATTATCCAAAGAACTTGAATTTGCGACACTTTACCATACCAATGCCTCTCATAGTATGGTCCTTCAATGGATTCTGGATGTTATGAAAGAACCAATAGATGAACTTGTAGGCAACATCAATCATATGCGTTACTTAGGTTTAAAAGAATTATTAGGAAACCATTGTCCTTATAGATAAAATAATGATTTTGTCTATTAATGGATAGAAGTACTTTTTTGTCTTTCGCTATTTATTCTTGTATATATTATGATAGTTCCAGGAGGACGAGTATTATGAAATATACATTAATAGGCACTTTAAAAGTTTCACAGATATGTTTAGGATGTATGGGATTTGGAGATGCTTCACAAGGTATGCATTCCTGGACATTACCTTATGAAGACTCGAAAAAAATCATTTTCCATGCTTTAGAATCAGGTATCAATTTCTTTGATACAGCGATGGCTTATCAGTCAGGCACAAGTGAAGAATACTTAGGACGTGCTATTAAAGAGTATGGACATCGTGAAGATGTTATTATTGCAACTAAGTATACACCTAAGAGTGATGATTCTATTGATTCAAGAACATATTTAACTGAGTGTTTGAATAACAGTCTAAGAAGATTACAGACTGATTATATTGACCTCTATATCATGCATATGTGGGATTATCGAACACCTATTGAAGAAACATTAGAAATACTCAATGACTTCATTAAAGAAGGTAAAATCAAAGAAATAGGTATTTCCAACTGTTTTGCATATCAATTAGCAACTGCCAATACTATTGCGAAAGAAAGAGGCTTACAAGGATTTGTAAGTGTTCAGGGACACTATAATTTAATCTTTAGAGAAGAAGAAAGAGAAATGAAGCGTTATTGTGATGAAGAAGGTATTTCTATGACACCTTATAGTGCACTTGCATCAGGACGTCTCGCAAAGCATCCTGGAGAAACATCACAAAGACTTGAACAAGATACATTTGCGAGAGGTAAATATGAAGCCTCAAAAGATCAGGACTTAGAAATTATTCAACGTGTTGAAGAACTTGCATCAAAGCATCATGTTTCTATGAGTGAAGTATCATTATCCTGGCTGATGTCTAAAGTGGCATCACCAGTTGTAGGGGCGACTAAACTTAAACATGTTGATACAGCTGTACTTGCGACAGAACTTGAATTAAGTGAAGATGAAAAACAATACTTAGAAGAACCATATCAGCCACATCCACTCGTAGGTGTCATGGCAACGAATGCTAAATAGTCACATTATTTGTGACTATTTTTGTGTTCTATAGTATAATAAATGAGATGAAGGAGGAGTACTTATGGGACTATTTTCTAGAAAATCAAAGGTGGATTATGACCTTGTATTTAGAGAACAATATAAATCATTAAATCGTGTTCATCAGCAGGCTCGTGATGAATTAGATTACAAAGTAAAAGAATCATTAATGGAGGTTGTAGTAGAAAAATATTGTGAACTATTAGAACTCATTGATAAAGGGGCTAAACAGGATCCTAAACACTTTGAAGCATTAAAAAAGAATGCGGAAGATGAATTACAAACTATTAAGAATATTAATGAAGATGCATAGAGGAGAAAAATATGAAGTTATATAAAAAAGGTGATGACTCCTCTTATACATTGGGTGTCTTTCCTACAATAGAATTATTAGAACATAAACCAGATATTGTGAAAAGAGTGGTTGTACACTCTTCAATAGAAGAAAACAGAGGATATCCTAAAATCAAGGAATTATGTGCATTACATCATATTCCTATTGATGTGCATTATGCGACAATCAATAAGCTCTCACCAAAGTCTAATTGTTATGCGATTGGGGTATTTAAAACATTCTATGAACCTTTACAGAAGGGGAATCATATTGTATTAGTGAATCCTATGGATATGGGTAATATGGGTACAATTATGCGTACAATGTTAGGATTTGGTTATCAGGACTTAGCTATTATTCGTCCAGCAGTCGATATCTTTAATCCTCATGTTGTCCGTTCTTCTATGGGTGCATTATTCTCTTTACGTATTCATTATTATGAAAGTATTGATGAGTATCTTAAAGAGTTTGGTGATCATCAATGTTATCCATTTATGTTGAAGGGGGCTAAGAATATTCATCAGGTGAAACCTGTGACACCTCATTCACTGATCTTTGGAAATGAATCATCAGGACTTGATGATATTTATATGACATATGGACAAAGCGTCTTTATTCCTCATACGAATGCGATTGATTCACTTAACTTAGCACAGTCTGTCGGTATTGGTTTATTCCACTTCTCACAGGATGCATTTAATAAACAGGAGGTATTGCGATGAAATATGATTTTGATACAGTCTATGATAGACATCATACAAACAGCGCAAAATATGATTCCGGTCATACAGATGATCCTGATATGATTCCTATGTGGGTTGCAGATATGGATTTTAAGACGTTACCAGATATTCCAGAAGCACTCTCTAAACGTGTGTCAGATGGTATTTATGGTTATAGTACAATTCCAGAAGAATACTTAGAAAGTGTTGTAGGATGGATGAAACGTAGACATGATTTCCATGTTGAAAAAGACTGGATTGTCCCTACACCGGGTGTTGTAACTGCCTTTCATCTTGCAGTAGAAGCTTATACTAAAAAAGAGGAGAGTGTATTGGTTCTTACACCAGTTTATTATCCATTCTATCGTGCTATTAAAAACAATGGCAGACGTATGGTAAGAATGCCTCTTGATTTAAAAGATAACCAATATACACTTGATTACAAAGCATTTGAAACTAAGATTATAGAAGAAAACGTCAAAATGATGATCTTCTGTAATCCACATAATCCAGTAGGTAAAGTATGGACTAAAGAAGAACTAAAAACAATTGGAGATATCTGTAAAAAACATAACGTTTTTGTAGTATCGGATGAAATCCATATGGACTTTGTCTATGCGCCTCATAAGCATATCGCATTCTATGAAGTAGACCCTGAATATAAGAACTTTTCAATTGTATTAACTGCAGCATCTAAGACATTCAACTTAGCTGCACTTCAGACTTCTGCAGCTATTATTGCGGATGAAAAGCTGAGAAACCAATTTAAGAAAGTAAAGATGAGTCATTCTATTTCTGATCCTACAATATTAGGATTTATTGCGACAACAGTCGCTTATACTAAGGGTGATGAATGGGTGAATCAACTTCTAGATTATATTAAAGGGAATATGGATTATCTTGATCACTTCCTTAAAACTGAATGTCCTGGTATATCTTTAATTGATCCCCAAGGCTTATATCTTGCCTGGGTGGATATGAGAACACTTGGTATGAGTAATGAAGAACAGGAAGACTTCATGTTACATAAAGCCCATCTTTGGTTAGATGAAGGTTATGTGTTTGGTGAAGAAGGATCAGGTTTTGAAAGATTTAACTTAGCATGTCCTAGAAGTACTTTAGAAAAAGCTTGTTTACAGTTAAAGAAGGCATTAGATGAAAAATCTGCATAGTTTAAGACTTCAGGGATATATCGATGATCTTCCATTAGATTGTGCTTGTGAATATACGAATCTACAATTAAAGAAGTTTCTTCACACTAATATAGCCTATCAACAGACACTTGCAATACGCTTATTAAATAAGCGTATTGGCTATCAAAAAGACTATCAGAAGCAGTTAAAAGAGATGCTTGATGATAATCCTGCTTATTATACAAAGCAGGAAATAGAAGGCTTTTTAAGCTTGATAAATGAAAAAGAAAATAAAGTAAAATAAAAACGTTTACATCTTTTAATTTTCCTAGTAATAGACAAGAAAAAAGAGTATTATGGAAGTATAAAAGAAAAGGAGAGATAATATTATGGGATTAGTTTCCGCAACAGAAATGTTAAAAAAGGCTAAAGCAGGCCATTATGGTGTTGGACAGTTCAACATCAATAACCTTGAATGGACAAAGTCTATTCTTTTAGAAGCACAGGAATTAAATGCACCAGTAATCTTAGGTGTATCTGAAGGTGCTGCAAAATACATGACAGGTTTCACAACTGTAGCTGCTATGGTTAAAGCAATGGTAGAATCTTTAAATATCACTGTACCAGTAGCATTACACTTAGACCACGGTTCATATGAAGGTGCTAAGGCAGCATTAGCAGCTGGATTCACTTCAATTATGTTCGATGGTTCTCATTATTCAATCGAAGAAAACATCGAAAAGACTAAGGAATTAGTTGAATTATGCCATGCTAAAGGTGTATCTATCGAAGCTGAAGTAGGTTCAATCGGTGGAGAAGAAGATGGTGTTATTGGTATGGGTGAAGTAGCAGATCCTAAAGAATGTAAGATGATTGCTGACTTAGGAGTTGACTTCTTAGCTGCTGGTATCGGTAATATCCATGGTGTATACCCTGCAAACTGGGCTGGTTTACAGTTCGAAGCATTAGATGCTATCCAGAAAGAAACTGGTATCTTACCATTAGTTCTTCATGGTGGTTCAGGAATTCCTGATGAACAGGTTAAGAAAGCAATTGGCTTAGGTGTATCTAAGATCAACGTTAACACTGAATGTCAGTTATACTTCCAGAAAGCTACTAGAAAGTACATTGAAGAAGGTAAAGATCAGCAGGGTAAAGGTTATGACCCTCGTAAGTTACTTGCTCCAGGTGCTCAGGCTATCAGAGACTGCGTAAAAGACAGAATGGAAGTATTTGGTTGCATCGGTAAAGCTGCTGAATAATTCATTTAAGAGAGAAGCTTAGGCTTCTCTTTTTTTATGCAAATAAAAAGATTCCTACCACAAATAAAATGTGGTAGGAATAACTATGTTAGTTCCAGTAATCTAATTGATCATAATCAGTATAATAAGTTGAGGATGCAAGTTTCTTATAATTATCTTTATTTATTCTAGCATATTGTTTTATTTGAGAATCTTCACTCTTATTAGATTTAGTCACAAGTACATCTGATTCACTTGATAATCTATAGAAACGATATGCATCATTCTTTATTACAATAGTATAAGAAGGTGAGCCATAACGTGTTTTACTTTCATCATACTTCTGTATATCATTAGGCAAGTGATCAATAAAATCAACATCTTTTAACTTGTTAGATATAGAAGCTGCTTTATAGAAAGAATAACCTTTCTTCTTCTCTCCGCTTACAGTAACTTCTGATAAATAAGAACTAGAACTAGGTACTACAAATACTGCAATAACTGCAATGATTAAACAAACAACAATACTTACAATAATCTTTTTTGATTTCATAGGGTCTCCTTGTATTTGAATTTATTATTATAATATACAAAAATAAACAGGCTATTAGTAAAGTAACTCTAAATATGTTGTGCTTGTGTATGTAATATTTCTGGTTATATCTCATCCTTTCTTTGATTTAACAGCTTATACAACTGTTGATCACTATTTAATGCATCCTTTTACATTAATCATTATACACCACATATAATAAGTAAATATGAATTATCAGTCATGATGGATTTCTATTATTCTTGACTTACCCTATAACCCTCTAGTATACTAGGTATATGTAAAAGGAGGAATTGATTATGATGATATCAACTAAAGGACGTTATGCTTTACGTGTCATGATTGATTTAGCACAGCATGATCGTTCTAAATATATACCATTAAAAGAAATAGCTGCAAGACAGAATATCTCTGAAAAGTATCTAGAAATTATTATTAAATCTTTGTCTAAAGAACACTTTGTAGAAGGTTTAAGAGGTAAGGGTGGGGGATACCGTTTAACACATGCTCCAGAAGACTATAGTGTTGCTTCTATTCTTAAGATTACTGAAGGAACATTAGCTCCTGTATCATGTTTAGCAGATGAATGCAATACATGTGAAAGAGCATCTTATTGTAATACATTACCTATGTGGACTGGTTTATATAAAGTGATTACAGACTATTTAGAAGGTGTTTCTTTAAACGATTTAGTACCTGCTTCATCAAATGGCGACGATTATGTCATATAATCATAAATATAATCAATTAAATTTAGAAAATACGAAATATTCATAAAAAATATTATAAATATAGTTGACTGGTAGGTTTATCACTGCTATAATCCTATTAACCTATCAAACAAATAGGGTTAAGGAGGAAACATACATGTCTAATAAAAACTATCATTTCGAAACACTTGCATTACACGTAGGACAGGAAGAAGCTGATCCAGTAACTGACGCTCGTGCAGTACCTATCTATCAGACTTCATCTTACGTTTTTCATAACTCAGATCATGCAGCAGCTAGATTCGCATTACAGGATGCTGGTAATATCTATGGTCGTCTAACAAACCCAACTGAAGATGTATTTGAAAAAAGAATTGCGGCTTTAGAAGGTGGTGTAGCAGCCTTAGCAGTAGGTTCTGGTGCAGCTGCAGTGACATATGCAGTACAAAACTTAGTGGCTGCAGGTGACCATATCGTATCTGCAGAAAACATCTATGGTGGAACATTCAACCTATTCAAACATACATTTACTGATTATGGTATTACTACTACATTCGTAGATGCATTAAATCCACAGGCATTTGAAGATGCTATTCAGGAAAACACAAAACTTGTTTATATTGAAACTTTAGGTAACCCTAATTCAGATGTTGTAGACATCGAAGCAATCGCAAAGATTGCACATAAACATGGTTTACCATTAGTTATTGATAACACATTTGGTACACCTTATTTAATTAGACCAATTGAATATGGTGCTGATGTTGTTATTCATTCAGCAACTAAATTCATTGGTGGTCATGGTACTACTATTGGTGGTGTTATTGTTGATGCAGGTAAGTTTGACTGGGCAGCACATGCAGATAAATTCCCACAGCTTGTTGAACCAAACCCATCTTATCATGGTGTAAGCTTTGCGAAAGATGTAGGAGCAGCTGCTTATATTACAAGAATTAGAGCTATTTTATTAAGAGACATGGGTGCAACTCTTTCACCAATTCATGCTTGGATCTTCTTACAGGGTCTAGAAACACTTTCATTACGTGTAGAAAGACAGGTAGAAAATACATTAAAGGTTGTAGAATACTTAAATAACCATCCACAAGTTGAATCTGTATCACATCCTTCAGTATCTACAGATCCATCTCAGCAGGCATTATATAAGAAGTATTTCCCTAATGGTGGTGGATCAATCTTTACATTCAACATCAAGGGTGATGCAAGAAAAGCAAAAGATTTCATTGATAACTTACAGTTATTCTCATTACTTGCTAACGTTGCAGATGTGAAATCTTTAGTTATTCATCCAGCTTCTACTACACATGCAGAAATGAATGAAGAAGAATTAAAACAGGTAGGTATCCAGCAGAATTCTATTAGATTATCTATTGGTACTGAACATATTGATGATATTATTGCAGACTTAGATCAGGCTTTTGCTGCAGTAAAATAACAAATTCGGAGGAAAATTAACATGAGTAAGGTATTTACTAGTGCTGACCAGTTAATTGGCCATACACCATTATTAGAATTAACACATTTAGAAAAGAAATATAACTTAGAAGCAAAGGTTATCGCAAAGGTTGAATACTTCAATCCCGCTGGAAGTGTTAAAGATAGAATTGCGAAGAATATGCTTGATGAAGCAGAAAAAGCAGGAAAAATCAATAAAGACACTGTATTAATTGAACCTACTTCAGGTAATACAGGTATTGGTTTAGCTTCTGTTGCTGCTGCAAGAGGTTATCGTATTATTATTGTTATGCCTGAAACAATGTCTGTAGAAAGACGTACATTAATGAAAGCATATGGTGCTGAACTTGTCTTAACAGATGGAAGCAAGGGTATGAAGGGTGCTATTGCGAAAGCAAATGAACTTGCAGAAGGAATTGAAAATAGCTATATTCCAGGACAGTTCGTTAACCCAGCTAACCCACAGGCCCACTATTTAACAACAGGACCAGAAATCTTTGAAGACTTAGATGGTCAGGTAGATTACTTTGTAGCTGGTGTAGGTACTGGTGGTACAGTGACTGGTGTAGGACAGTACTTAAAAGATAAGAAACCGGACGTAAAAGTAGTTGCAGTAGAACCAGATTCATCTCCAGTACTATCTACTGGACAGGGTGGTGCACATAAGATTCAGGGTATCGGTGCAGGTTTCGTACCTGATGTATTAGATACAAAGGTATATGATGAAATCATCCGTGTGACTAATGAAGATGCATTTGCGACTGGTAAAGAAATTGGTCAGAATGAAGGTATCTTAGTAGGTATTTCTTCAGGTGCTGCTGTTTATGCTGCAATTGAACTTGCGAAAAGACCAGAAAATAAAGGAAAGACTATTGTAGCCTTATTACCAGATACAGGTGATCGTTATCTTTCTACTCCTTTATTCCAGGATTAATATAAAAGCCAAGGCATTTTAATGACTTATATCCAGAAGTCTTTAGATGAACTCTATGAAAAAATGCCTGTGCCTATCCCACAAGTTAAGTTAGTACAATGTCAATACAACAATGATTCTAACCTAATCGGTGCGCTTGCAAACTATAAGAAAGTATACTAAAAGAGGCTCAAGCGAGCCCAATGGAGTCAACTTAAGAAGTTGGCTCTTTTTTATTGCTTTTTTTCCTATTATAAGTGTATATTTATGACATTGTAGTTAAGAATAAAAGATTGAATATATTTATATAATGCCATATA
>NZ_JACRWG010000044.1:0-22789 GCF_014306455.1 Catenibacterium faecis | reverse complement strand
TGACGTTTCTAAATTAACTAAACCATAAAATTCAACTATTCTATTTTTTCTAAATTATTCAAACTTGTTTTTAAGTTTGTCTTTTTTTATACGTTTTGATTGATTTTTGTTTCACACTTATGATTCCATGTGAATCCACCTTCACAATCTTTAAGATAATAAGTAGGTGTTCCATCAGTTAATACGACTGTATTTCTGTTGTCTTTTTGAATTTGTTTCACTGCATCTTTTAAGAATAAAGATGTAGCTTGTTTAATACCAGCATCTAGGTTTGTTCCGCCATTAGCCTTTAACTTACTAATAGCAGTTTTTGCATTGTTTCTTCCATCTCTAGAAGAGACATCAGTCCAGTTCAACGCTACTTTAACACCGTTTGAAAAATCAGCGATTGCAAGATAACGTCCAACATTTTCTTTATCACCAGCATATGAATTCACAAACTCATTTGCTGCTGCTCTTAAATTTCCAATACGGTTACCATCCATACTATTTGAAGTATCAACTACAAGAACTGTAGCTGACTTCTTGGTAAAAGTTTCAACATTCTGTTTAGTAACAACCTTTAATTTCATCCTATAAGTGTTGTTACCAAGTGCTTCAGCTGTTTTATCAACTGAATGAATACCTTCTGGCAGGGTCTGATCTAATTCACCTTGAACCCACTGACCAGAATCGTTATAATAACCGTTCGTCACTGCGTTATCAGCATTCGCATTTATAGGTGCTAATGAAATACTCATCATCAATGCTACTGCATAACTCGTGAATTTCTTAACATTCATAGTTCTTTCCCCTTTCTTCAATTTTTAATTATTCGTTTACAATTGTATAAACACAATTGCATGAAGGGCACTTTTTAATATCTGACAATCTAGATAGTTTGTTATTAGCAAAAATAAGTTATTCTATAACATTCATATCATAAGTTTTATATTTATGTTTCGCATCTCACTAGTTAAAGTATTTATCATTTTAAATAAATATGTTTTAAAAATCTTAATCTCATTATCTTAGTCATTCATATTAAATTTAAAATGTTCCTCTTTAACCTTTAGAGCTTTTTTGCCACTTTATCATATCAACAATTATAGAAATAAGAGATCATCTTAATATATGATTCAGCTGCGCACTTATGCAATTGATAACACAATCATTTGCAAACAATCGCATACAATAGACGATTAAAAAAAATTTATTCCTCCTTCCTTTATATACCATTTCCAAAATAATGCTTTTTTAATTGCCTATTACTTTCTACAAATATAGTAAACGATAGCGGTTACATTTTCAATCCTAATTACCCTACAGACTGTACCATATTTAGGAATTTGTGACATGTAATAATTAAATGTGAGGTTATTTTGTTGGAATAATACAAATATGTAAGCGAAGACGCTTACATATAGTATTTACATAATACTGTATTTGTAAGTGTTTAAGAATAGAACCACAAAAAAAGACATGATTAACATGTCGTATTGGTCTACTTTGTTATGAATCTTCCAATGATACAATAAAAAGTGACAGTACAATATACATTTTGTATTTCTTGCCTGCCACTTTTTTCTTGATTCCTACACTTTATCTTTAATTGTCTTCTCTACTTCAATAATACGTCTACCAATTCTTTTTGTTTCTATTTTTTTATAAGCTTCTAAACAAGAAATAAATTCCTTATTGCCTTCTTCCTCAATAATATCAAGTATACGTAAAATAACCTTTCTATTTACTTTGATCAGTTTATGAATGACACGTGGATTATTTTCTTTTACATCTAAGCAGAACTGTTGATATAATTCCTGAGCAAATGTTTCTTTCTCTATTGCCCATCCTTCATCAGAAAATACTAATAAAGGAAGACGCCCTTCATATTCTATTCTAAGATAATCTTCATCAATCATCCAATCAATATAATGCATAATATCAGCTAATTTCAAATCATGATAATATCCATAAGCAGGACATTCATCTAATTTTAGTTCTAATACCTTTTTGTCTTTAGAACCTTTTAATATCTTTGCAAGCATATTTCTTCCTGCTTTCATAATACACATATCAGCTGCTCTTAAGATCATCTTAATATCTTCTTGAGATAATTCTTTTATGTTACCTGTATCAAGAACGACAGGTATTCTATTAACTCTTCTACTCATTGGTTATTTCCTCGCTTTCATATATAAATTTTAATACCACTCTGTTTATCATTCAACATAAAAGCTCTGTAAAGAGAATTACGATACAATTATCATATGCTTTGCACAAAGTCCATTTATCATTACAGGGAGCAGAAGTTAATTGTCATTTTTGAGATAACCATTTTGTTTACATATCATTCTAAATTAATTGTAAATTTCAAGATTGTATTCTTATATCACATTGCCTATAATAAAGTAGAAAATAGGAGATATCAGTATGCCCACTTCAAGTATTACTCATAATTTTGTTATATCAAAGCCAGATAGTGTAAAGCGTTTTGTAGATGCAATTGATGAAGCCGAGCGTGACCGCACACCTAAACAGACACTTCCTGGACGTCAGTTAACAAACCCACAGGAAATTTTAGCTTTAATGGCTAAAATGAAGAAACAACATGACTGATAAATAATTAAAACTTCTAAAAAATAGGTATTTCACTATCTCTTAGAAGTTTTTCTCATAACCAAATTTAATTGTATGTCTTCTTCTAATCGTTTAAAAGTTTCTTCAACAGAAATAGAATCATTATTTTTAGCATAGTTTAAGTCAATATTCATTATCTGATCAAATTCTACTTTTTCTAATATATAAAGCCCCCCTACATAGGCTTCACTTTACTTTTTATTCATATAACAACCACAAGGCATATCTGCTACTTCACCAATAGAAGGGTCTAATGCATAGACTTCTTCTAGAGATACAATCCTTGCATCATCTGTAGTATGTTCTTTACTACACAAGAACTGCCACATACCATCTTCATCATGAGTTATATAAGTAATAGCTTCTTCTTTATTTAGTACATGATTGCATACTATACAGGCAGTACGTGGATCATCATCAAATGGGAACATATTATTTACTCAACAATAAGATATTTTCGATGTGAGGCGTATGTGGAAACATATCTACTGGCTGTACGTCTAATGGCTTATAACCCTTTTCTACCAAATAAGTTAAATCTCTTGCCTGAGTCGCTACATTACATGAAATATAGACAATACGTTTAGGAGAGAGTGTAGTTAATCTTTCTAGGAATTCAGTAGAACATCCTTTTCTAGGTGGATCCACCATAACACAATCCACCTTTTCATTTCTTTCTACAAATTCAGTCATGAAATGACCTGCATCATCACATACAAATTCCGCATTTGTAATATGATTTCTTTCAGCATTCTCTTTTGCATCTACAATTGCCTGTGGAACGACTTCTACACCATAGACTTTTTTAACATGTTTCGCAAGAGTTAAAGAAATAGTACCAATACCACAATATGCATCAATGACTACATCAGTTGGTTTAAATTTTGCATATTCAATCGCCTTAGAGTAGAGTACTTCTACCTGTCTTGGGTTAATCTGATAGAAAGACTTCATAGAAATCTTATAAGTATTTCCTAGAAGTGTATCTTCAATATACCCTTCTCCATATAGTACCTTTTCTTCTTCTCCTAGAATCACATTATCATGACGGGAATTAATATTTTGAATAATTGTACGTATTTCTGGATATTCATGAGTTAAAGTATCAATGATTTCATGGATATGTGGGATTTTCTTCTTATATGAGATAAATACAACCATGGCTTCATTCTTATGATAGCTTGTCTTAGTTAATACATGCTTGATATTACCTGTTTTAGTGAGTTTATCATAAGGCTGGATATGATATTTTTCAAATAATTCTTTAATACGTTTAATGACCTTATTAGAGAATTCATTCTGAATAAGACAGTAATCATTATTAATGATATCGTTTGTACGTGCTTTATAGAATCCAGAGACAATATGTCCATCCTGCATTCCAAAAGGAACCTGTACCTTATTACGATAATGATAAGGGTCTTGATCCATTAAACAATCATTGACTCTCAAGTTTTGATGAGCAATTTTTAAGAATGTTTCTTTCACTCTATTAGTCTTAAAAGACTGTTGTTCTTGATCTGACATATGCATTAATGAACAACCACCACATTGTTTAAAACAGTCACATTTTGGCTCTATTCGTTCACTAGAAGGTGTCTTTAATTCCACTACTCTTCCTACACAATAACTCTTAAGCACCTTAATAATCTCTATTTTAGCTGTTTCATGAAGTAATAGATTCTTCACAAAAATAGTCGTATTATCATGCTTTACTACACCTAAACCATCATGTGTATAATCGATGCATTCACCTATAAATTGATCTCTCTTATTCATATATATCCTCCTCACTTAAAAAAAGCGATTAAAAATCGCTTTTCATTTTATTGCTCTGTTGCTTTCGCTTTATTTGTTGTTTCTTGATCCTTTACAGATGCAAGAGTAAAGGCGATATCATCCTTACCTGCCTGTTTTGTACCATACATTGGGAAATCAGTATCATTACCACCAGTTAAATAAAGGTTTACTTCATACTGTTTTACACCATTATGCTTATTAAGTAATTCTGTATAGTCAGATCCTTCATAAGCAGATTGACCACCTTTAGAATCAAGAATTTTTACAACATCTTTTGAAATTTCTTCAGCAGTTTTAACTGATGTACCATTAGTAAATTCAATATCCACCTTGAACTGCTTACATGCTGTTTCAATATTCATAGATGCAATAGAACTATGTTTAGATTTAGCTTCGTTGACTGTATCATCTAAGACACTCTTTTGAACTGTTACAAGTCCTTCACAACGATCACCATATATAGCTCCTTCATCCTTTAAAGCACTATATAAATAGATTCCAAGTGCAAGTACAAGTACTGCAACGATTCCAAGCACAATATATCTTGTTTTAATTTTCTTTTTTGAATTATTAGAAGGTTTCATACCCATTTCTTTAGGAGTTGGCTTCTTTTCAGCCTTCTTCTTAGGTGTCTGGATAACTACGTCTTCTTCATCATCAAAATGAAATCTTTCTTTGGACACATTAATCACCTACTTTACCCTTCTATTTTACCAAAGATATAAAGTAAAGTATAGTTATTTAATTCTTTCTTTAAGAAGTTCAACAAGCAACTTGTTAACCATACCTGGGTTAGCCTGTCCTCTAGACTTCTTCATAACCTGTCCTACTAAGAATCCTACAGCACGATCTTTACCATTCGCATAGTCTTCAATAGACTGTGGGTTGGCATCTAATACTTCATTCGCCATAGTTTTTAAAGCGTTAGGATCAGAAATCTGTTTCATACCCTTTTCTTCAATGATCTTTTCAGGATCTTTATTTTCTGTCATCATTGGTTCAAAGACCTTTTTAGCCTGTTTAGAAGAAATAGTACCATCTTCAATAAAATTGATTAATTTAGCTAAATATTCTGGATTTAATTCAATATCATCATAAGACTGGTTGTTCTTATTTAAGAAAGCTAAAACATCACCTAATAACCAGTTAGAAGCATTCTTATAGTTCTTAGTATATTTGATTACTTCATTGAAGTAATCAGACATAGACTTAGTAGAAACTAGAATCTTCGCATCTACCTTAGGAATACCATACTCTTCTTCATAATGTTTTTCTCTTTCTCCAGCCATCATAGGTAATTCATCTTTGATTTGTTCTACCCATGCATGATCTAATCTAATAGGTAAGATATTTGGTTCAGTATAGTACTTATAGTCTACGGCATCCCCTTTAGAACGCATCACTGTAGTCACTTTTTCTACTTCATCATATCTTCTAGTTTCCTGAAGAACTTCTCCTCCAGATTCAATGACTTCCTGCTGACGTCCTGCTTCATAATCAATAGCCTTCTGAACGTTGCTGATAGAGTTTAAGTTCTTGATTTCTGTACGTGTACCAAATGCTTCCTGACCAAATGGACGGATAGATACGTTAACGTCACAACGCATAGAACCTTCTTCTAGCTTTGCATCAGATACTTCTGTATATAAGAATACCTGTCTTAATGCTTCAAGATAAGCACTTGCTTCTTTACCTGAACGGATACAAGGCTTAGTGACAATTTCAATTAGTGGGATACCAGCACGGTTGTAATCAATTAATGAATAATCAGTTAAATGAAGCTGTTTAGCTGTATCTTCTTCCATATGTAATCTTTCGATATCGATACGCTTTTCTTCTCCATCTACTTCAATCATTAAATAACCATTACGTCCGATAGGTCTTTTATCCTGAGTAATCTGGAAACCTTTTGGAAGGTCAGAATAATAGTAGTTCTTACGGTCAAAGCATAGTAATTCATCGATTTCCATATGTAATGCATGACATACACGAATCGCAAATTCTACACCTCTTTTATTTAAACATGGTAATGTACCTGTCATACCCATGTCTACTTCATTGATCATTGTATTTGGATCTTCACCAAATGTAACCGGTGAAGCAGAGAACATCTTTGAATTAGTCTTTAATTCGCAATGTACTTCTAGCCCGATGACTCTTTCGTAATCCATCTTTAGTCCTCCCTCTTATACTGGTTCTTGAATCCTAATGCTTCTTCTAATGCATAGGCGCAGTTCAAGACAGTCTGTTCTTCAAAAATACGTCCTGAAATATTGACAGCGACTGGCATATTATCTACAAATCCAGAAGGGATAGAGATAGATGGTGTACCTGCAAAGTTGGCAAGGCATAACCAGTTTTCAAGAATAATATATTCATCACTTAAATAATCTTCAGCTGCTTCATCAATTAAAGGTGCAACACCTCCGCCATTAGGCGCAATGATGATATCGTAGTTTTCATAAATCTTATTTAATTCATCTACTACAAGTCTTCTTACTCTCTGTGCTTTTCTGAACATCTTTTCCTGATTTTCAGTTGCTAGAGCTAAGTTACCAAGAATGAATCTTCTCTTAATATGATCACCAAAACCATCTGTACGAGAATTAATCATCACATCATCAGGCGTATCACCCTGCTGTCTATCACCATACTTAACACCATCTAAGCATGAATGGTTACTTGTTGCTTCTGAGTTGGCAATAATAGTATATGTAGGAAGTAATGTCTTCATGAGTTTCTTATCCATTTCAACATCTTCTACTGTTGCACCAAGAGACTTTAATGTTTCAACAACATTTTCAAAAGTTTTCTTTACTTCTTCATTTCTTACTTCATTAGATACAGTCGTTAATACACCAATCTTTAAGTTAGAAATATCAGTAGTTAAGTTATCTAAGTAATGTGGTACTTCTCTATTTGATGAAGTCATATCACGATTATCTCTACCAGCTAATGCTTCAGTTACAATCGCCATATCACGTACATTTCTAGTAAATGCTCCAACATGATCTAAAGAAGATGCATAAGGAATAACACCATAACGAGAGATTCTACCCCAAGTTGGTTTAAAACCTACAATTCCACAAAAACCTGCTGGTTTTCTAATTGAGTCACCTGTATCACTGCCAAGTGCAAATGGAATAAGACCACTTGCAACAAGTGCTGCAGATCCTCCTGATGAACCACCAGAAATACGTCTTGTATCCCAAGGGTTGTGTACTGGACCAGTTAAAGCTGATTTATTGGTACCACCCATAGCAAGTTCATCCATAGAAGCCTTACCTACTAAACTAACACCATGCTTATTTAATAAATCAACAACATGGGCATTAAATACTGGTACATAATCAGCTAACATCTTACTAGATGCAGTTGTCTTAATACCCTTAGTGTTGTAGTTATCCTTTAAAACATATGGAATATGTGATAAAAGATCATCAGTCATAGGAGCTTCAATAGCCTTATATGCTTCATCTTCAGTAATAGTTACAAAGGCATTCAGTCTTTCCTGCTGTTTCTTTGCTTCTTCAAATAATTCTTTGTAATATTCTTTTACATCTAACTCTCCACTTTTGAAAAGTTCATGTAATTCTTCAATAGTATGTGTCACCATTATCCTACCACCTTTGGAACTCTGATCTGATTACGCTGTACAGTCTTGCAGTTCTTTAATGCATCTTCTGTACTGATTACATGATTAGGTTCGTCCTCTCTTAAGAATGTTGTTTCAACCACATAAGGGAATGCGAGAGGTTCTACACCTTCAGTATCAATTTCATCAAGTGCCTGTACATGGCTCATGAATACTTCATACTGTTCTCTTAATGCTGGCATTTCTTCGTCAGTGATGTTGAACATGGTTTTTCTTCCTAGTTTTTTCAACATTAAATCTGTATCGTCCATAATTGACCTCCTACTGTTCTAATATAGATGTCTTTGCATCTTCACCTTTTTGTTTAATAATCACAGCCATCAATTCATCCTGTGAATACACAAGAACCTTAATATTAAAGTCCTGTGTGAATTTACTATTAATGTTATCAGCAATCACTGAAGTCAGATATAGTAATTCTGTATATGTCTTGATATTCAAGTGTGCTGTGATTTTCATTGTCTGAATCGTATCATCGATATAGTTGGCCTGCCCAACTAAACCGGCAGCTTCGGTAGAAGCTTTCTTCAAGTTAGACTTGATAGTTGCAAATTCTGATGCAGTGGCTGGGTCTAACTTAGTTGCACGAGTACTTGTAAAGTATACATTTTCATGATTCACATTCTTTAAAGTACCGACACTGCCACCTTCGCAGAAAGATTCATAAATATAATTACCATTTGTTTCAGATATTTCATTATTATTCGCACGATAAATACCAATCATAACTGGAACATCTGCAAGTTTTTTCTTCTTTGAACGGATATATTTGTATGCTTTCTTAACACACTGCTGGGCATAGCTTCTTAGCTTTTCATCACTTAAAGTAATTGCAGGAGAAGAAAGCTTTCCATCAATCTGTTCCTTAGGATCAAGAATAATAGCAACACTTATACCCTTCAAGGCATAACTAGAACCACTCTTCTTATAATAATCCTGTTCAGTGATATTAGACACAAGTACAGGGCTTTGTAAGCCTTCATATGTCTTACCACTTTCTATCTGTAATGTATCAGGATATTTCTTATCTTCTTCTTTAGTTCCTGCAGCGTCTCTTTTTAATAGATTATTGTAATCAGTTGGTGTTAATTGTAATCCTTCTGATAAATAATAATCATTTGTTGAGAAATGCTTTGTTGAAAGAATCTGCAATCCTGAACCAATAGTAACTAAATCCTTTGTATTACTGAAGTTTAAATAGAACTTCTCACTATTCTTAGAACGACCATTGTTAATCATGTTGTAGTAATTACCATCAAATGTCTTTGCAGATGATTCTTTTGTACTATTTGATGTTTTTACAGTTTTGCTGGAGCATCCTGTCGCAAAAATAAGCATGATACTAACAAGAGCTTTTAATAATTTATTCATAGTCCGCTAGCCCCCTTAAATGCTGATTCGTTCATGATTGAAATACCAAGATCAACTGCTTTTGTATATTTAGATCCTGGATTTTCCCCAACAATCACTAAATCTGTTTTCTTTGATACACTTCCTGTGACATTCGCACCCTGACTTGTTAAATAGTCTTTAATCTGCTTTCTAGTCATAAGTGTAAGTGTCCCAGTAATTACGACTGTTTTATCTCTAAATGGATTATCACCTGTATCACGTACCTTTAAATAATCCATATTTAAACCTAATTCTTTCAAATGAGCAATCATTTCTAGATTGCGTTCATTACGCTTAAATGCTGCAAGAGAAGACGCAATTGTATCCCCTACATCCTTGATGCTTGTTAATTGTACATAATTCGCATTAAGTAAAGCATCCATAGAACCAAAATGATATGCAAGTGTATCAGCCATCTTAGCTCCTATGCCCTTAATACCAAGCCCAAATAAGAGTTTTTCTAAAGAATTCGCTTTACTATTCTCGATTGCCTCTAGTAGTTTATCCATGGATTTCTTCCCAAAGCCTTCAATATCCATGATTTCTTTTTCATGTACATCCAAATGATATATATCTTCAATACATGTCACAAAGCCTAAGTTATAGAACTGTTCGATAATCTTATCACCGAGTCCATCAATATTCATTGCTTCACGGCTGGCAAAATGAATCAGTTTTTCAATCTTCTTTGAATCACATTCTTCATTCATACAATAATAAGCTGCTTCATTAGGTTTTCTTACAAGTGGAGAACCACATTTAGGACATACTGTGATCATCTTAAAAGGTATTTCATGACCTGTACGTCTTTCTTTAATAGAAGAAACAACTTCTGGAATAACATCCCCTGCTTTTCTTACAATAACATCATCACCAATACGAATGTCCTTGCGGATACAATTGTCTTCATTATGAAGTGTCGCACGCTGTACGAGTGAACCTGCCACACGTACTGGTTCTAGCACTGCATTAGGTGTAATTTGTCCTGTACGTCCAATTGTAAAGACAATATCTTTAAGTTTCGTAATAACCTCTTCTGCTGGGAACTTATAGGCAATCGCCCATTTAGGCACTTTAGCTGTATAACCAAGTCTTCTTTGTGAATCAAGGTCATTGACTTTGATAACGACACCATCAATATCATATGGAAGTGTTGGTCTAAGTTTTGCGACTTCTTCAATATAGTTCCATACTTCTTTAATGTTCTTGCATTTACGTGTATAAGGATTTGTCTTAAATCCAAGAGCCTTGATCTTTTCTAAGCATTCATAATGTGTTGTTGCATTAAGTTGTGAAGCTTCTGGTACATGATACAAGAAAGCATCCAGTCCTCTTTTTGCCGCTATACGACTATCTAATTGTCTAATACTACCTGCTGCTGCATTACGACAATTCGCAAAGAGAGGAAGACCTGCTTCAGTACGCTCTTCATTTAATCTTTCTAATGCCTTTTTAGGCATGATGATTTCACCACGCACTTCTAGTGGTCCTTTAAAATCAATATGTAAAGGGATAGAACGAATTGTCTTAACGTTATGAGTGATATCTTCACCGATCGTTCCATTTCCTCTTGTTGCACCATATTGTAATACACCATCCTGATATACAAGTGATACAGACAAACCATCAAGTTTCAGTTCACATATATATTCAGGATTAGGAATCACATCTGTAACTCGATCATTAAAGGTATAGACTTCATCTTCATTAAAGATATCTCCAAGAGACATCATCATACGCTGATGTGTTACCTTCTTGAAACCTTCTAAGACCTCTCCTCCTACTCTTTGGCTTGGAGAATCTGTTGTAATCCAAGCAGGATTGGCCTGTTCAATTCGGATGAGCTCTTCCATTAAACGGTCATATTCCTGGTCAGTGACAGTAGGAGTATCCTGTACATAATATTCATAGTTATATTTATTTAATAAGGCTTTTAATTCATTAAGTCTTTCAAATGACATCTTACTCATTCCTTTTCTTTTCGTATTCTGACTACTCCCACAGGCAAGCCCGTGGGGTTCTTACTGTCAAGTTTAGCTTATAATCGTACATCATTTTCAGACTTTGGATTACAAGTATAAATCTATTTAAGTAAGAACTTTTATTACCAAGCAGTCCAACAACCACATTAACGGTAAATTTCTATCTTGCGATATGGAAGTATAATCAATCTCCCTGATGGCTATTTTATACTATTTTGATTCCACTATTCAATACTTTGATTCTATTAGTCTCGATTCTTTTAATTAAGACTTCTTCCTTACTGTAACACTCTTCAAATTCTGAAATACATCTGTCTCTATCTATATTCTTAGTCCTATAATCATAGCAGTACAACAGAAATGATGAATACCAGTCTCGCTGTACTAGAGTTCCATCTGCTAGATGATACATCCTGTCAGATAATTTCTTCTTTATGTAATCATCTGCTGTATGGTCATATTGTGATGCTCTATAATCATTAGGCACTTCTATATATGTACCACCTGTGGTCTTGAATTTTTCTTCTACAGCAGCCTGAAACCCAGATGGGCATCTATTCTTTATAGACTTGCCAAAACGTTTCTTCTTATTAATCTTGCCCTTGCTATTAACGGTAGTTTCCTTAGCTCTTTTCATAAGCTTACCTGCATTTCTGGGTTCTGTTATAAATACATCACCAAGACTCCTTAAATAATTAGCATCTTCGTTTATAGCAAGCTGTCTGTTTATGGCATTAATACGACATAATTCAGAATGTTTTTCTTTTAACTTCTTATAATGATTGGAATATCTCCAAGTCTTACGACCTTTTTTAATTGTACCATCTTCGTTATAATTTTGAGGATTAGTTGCTCGTCTTGACCTGTCCATAGCACGATAATATAATCTTTCTAATCGTTCGGATTTTTGAATGCTTCTGCCTCGCTCTGAAAGATTCTTAAGTCCTACTTCTGTATCGGAAGTATAGGCAACTGTCTGTGTCCCTATATCAGCACCGATCATTCCTCTGCCATATTTATGTCTTGGATTGCCGAATCTATCATATTTAGGTTTTGCCCTGCCTTCGATAGTCAAATGTAAATATACTCTGTATTTACCACGAATTAATTTTGGTACAAGAGTAGCATAGCAGGGTCTATATGTATCAATACAGTACGATTCATCCTTGAGTGTCTGCACAGCTTTATTATTCACAATCTCAGGTTCAGCAAGATAATCCAATACTGCATTCACTTCATCTGTCTGGAATCTATCATTAATCTTTATTCCAAATACAGTCCTGCCAAGCTTAAATTGCAACTTATTATCCTTAACGAATATAGGGATACCACGATTCATCTGTTTTGCCCTTATGCAAGGCAGGTCTCCATATTTAGAAAAATGTAAGATATTACCATTACCATACAAGCATTTTTCCATGCCACGCCAGATATCTTCAGCTTTAGCAAGAGCAAAGACCGCATCTACGTTATACTTCTTACCAATATATATCATTGATGTTCTACAAAAATCCCAGGTAACATCATACTGCTTTTGCATTTCATTAAGCTGTCCAGCAAAATGTTTACGTTTTTTCTTGTCTTCTGTAGAACCATACAATTTAAGCAGCTTACGATACCTCTTGGTACGCATAAGCTGGTCATAATTCTTTCTCATAAGACCTACAAGTTCGTTGCCTGCTTTTCTGATCCTATCCGAAAGCTTTACAACTTTCTGTATATCAGAAGAAGACATATCAGTTTCAGCAGCTAGAATATGCCTATCAGAAAGCTTATGAAACTGTTTTAGAGTCTTTTTGTATTCTTCGTTACTAATCATTTTTTAGTTCCTCTATATATACTTGATTACTGCAGCTTCGCTTAAGCGTTCTGCAGTCGAGACAAAATACTCTCCTGACCATAAAGTTCCATATCCTGCATAGAACTTTTTAAGCTGCGGATACGCTTTAAATAATTCGATAGCGCTGATACTTTTAAGAGTTCTAGCCACATCATAAGGAGCTACAGTCTGTGGCACATCTACAAAGATATGTATATGGTCTGGCATTACTTCAAGTGTTTCTATATGATAATTATAATCGTTACAATTTTTCTGTAATATCTGTTTTAAAGCATCTTCAACATTACCTTTTAAAACCGAAAATCTGAATTTAGGACACCGTATGATATGATATTGTGTTGGATATTTACAATGTGAAGGACTGTGATATTTTTCCTGAATACCTCTACGTATAAGGTCAAGAAATGTAATAGTCTCGCCTTCCTCTACAGAATAAATACGTGCAAGGTTTTCAAGTTCTTTTTTCCACTCCATAGGAATAGATATGTTTATCTGAACATTGTTTGATTTTGGTCTTCCCATTAATTAAAAAGTCCTTTCTATTTTCATATACATATTATATATCTTCTCTATGTTATACTCAAATAAAAATCATGTTGCTTTCATCCCATAGGCAAGCCTATGGGTTTTTTGCCACTATTTTATAACAAAATTCTCTTCATAATAAAACTTAAAAATCAGTTTGATAAGCGCTTTAAAGCATGATGATTTCCCATTAAAGTCTTAATTCCATGAGGAACTTCAAAGGCAACATCGACAAGTGGTCCATTGACTTTGACAACAACACCCTTACCAAATATATCATGGTTGACTAAATCTCCCACCTTCCAGTCATTGACACCATTATCTCCAATTAAATCTGTGTAAGATTCATGAACATAATTACGTGTCTTAAACTTTGAAGGTCTTCCGACATGTTCGACATGATTTCGACCTATTTCATCTACAAATCGAGATGTGACCTTAGGAGATTGGGACACAAAGCTAAAGCCTTGGCTATCAGTCAAATAAAGACGCTTTTTAGCACGCGTAAAGGCAACGTATGCAAGTCTTCTTTCTTCCTCTAATCCTTCATCTCCCCCTTCACTCATTGTTCTTTCAGAAGGGAAAATGCCTTCAGAGAGACCTGATACAAAGACATAGTCAAACTCTAGTCCTTTAGCCATATGAATACTCATAAGTGAGACATAGTCACCTGTCTTTTCTTCATCCTGAGATGTATAGAGGGCAATATCCTGTAAATATGATTCAAAATCAGGTGTTTCTGGATGAGTATTGACATAAGTATCAATAGAATTCTTTAATTCCATTAAGTTTTCAATACGGTTATCTTCCTGCCCATCCTTCATTAGTTTCAAATAACCTGTATCCTTTAATAAATCTTCATAAATATCAGCTAAGCTCTTATCAGAAACTCTTGCTTTCTCAATAACTTCTACAAGTTCTTTGAGTCCTTTTTTAGCTTTACCGCCTATACCTGTTTCATCTAAGAAGAAGCAGACTGCTTCATAATTAGAGATACCATGTCTTGAGGCTGTAAGGGTAATCTTTTCTAAAGTCTTCGCACCAATTCCTCGAGATGGTGTATTGACGACTCTTTCAAATGATAAATCATCACCCATAACGACTAATCTAATATAACTTAAAGCATCTTTGACTTCTTTACGATTAAAGAATTTTAATCCACCAAAAATCTTATAAGGAATCTGTCGGCGAATCATTTCCTGTTCAATAGAACGAGATAAATAATTCGCACGATAGAGTACCGCAATATGGGATTCAGATACACCGGATTGTGTGATCTTCTGGATTGTATCACAGATATATTTTGATTCTGCATCTTCACTTACTGCTGCATAATGAATAACTTTATCTCCTTCTTCTAATTCAGAGAATAAATCTTTTTCTAATCTGTTCTTGTTTTTCTTAATGAGGTTATTGGAGATATCAAGGATTGTTTTTGTAGAACGATAATTCTGATCTAGTATAACAGTTTTAACGTTTTGATAGTCTTTATCAAAGTTCATGATATAGTTCACATCACTGCCTCTAAATGAATAGATTGTCTGGTCTGGGTCTCCTACAACACAGACAATAGAATCCTGAGCAAAGTAATGGATAAGGTTGTATTCAATAGAGCCAACATCCTGGAATTCATCGACATGGACAAATTGATAACGTCTAGACCATCTTGATACAATATCAGGATTATCCTGGAAGATCTTTAATGTATTGACTAAAAGGTCATCAAAGTCCATCATATTATGATCCTCTTTATACTTTTCATACATAGCATAGATTTCTGCTTTATGTTTTTCTCCTGGCATATTACCAGCGAGCTGTACTGCTTTGGCAGGAGAAACAAAGTTAACCTTATATGAAGAGATATAGTTGATCATAGATTTGATACTGATTGATTTTTGATCTATTTCTTTTTCTTTATATAACTTTTTAATGAGTGATTTCTGATCTTCTTCATCCATGATAATGAAGTTATGAGGATAACCAATGGCAGTAGAGTGTTGTCTAAGTACTCTGACACATAAAGAGTGGATTGTACAGATTGTTGTACCTAAAGATGTACCTAGAATGTTTTCTACTCTTGTTTTCATTTCATTGGCTGCTTTATTAGTAAATGTGATAGCGAGAATGTTATGAGGATTGACTCCTACTTCTTCAATTAAATATGCTATACGATATGTGACAACACGTGTCTTACCTGAACCAGCACCCGCAATGATTCTTAGGTGTCCATCTAGATAAGTGGCTGCTTCTAATTGTTTAGGGTTTAATAATTGACTAAGTTCCATATTTGTAATCCTCCTTATTCGCATCCTCTAATATAACATAAAAAAGAGTGCTTAGCACTCTTTATTTATATTGATGGGATTTTCCGATAATATCAGTGATATTTTCAATACCCATTGCATCTAGTTCATCATTCATTTCCTGAATAATACGAGGACATGCATATGGATCTACTAAGTTAGCACAACCAACCTGTACAGCACTTGCACCTGCAATCATCATTTCGATTGCATCTCTACCAGTAGAAATACCACCCATACCAATAACTGGGATATTTACTGCCTGAGATACCTGGTAAACCATTCTTAAAGCGACTGGGAAGATTGCTGGTCCTGAATAACCACCTGTCTTATTCGCAATAATAGGCTTACCTGAATGGATATCAAAACGCATACCAACAAGAGTATTGATCATTGAGATACCATCAGCACCTGCTTCTTCTACTGCTTTCGCAATTGCGACTATGTCAGTGACGTTTGGAGATAGTTTGACATATAATGGTTTATTGATCACTGCCTTAACTGAACGAGTGACTTGGGCAGCCATGGCAGGATCAGTACCCATTGCCATACCACCTGCATGAACATTAGGACAACTGATATTAAGTTCTAATGCGCCAATACAGTCTTCTTTAGTTAGTTTTGCAGCAGTCTGTACATAATCATCCACACAGCTGCCACCAATATTCGCAATAGCTTTTCCTGAATAGACTTCTCTTAGTTTAACTAATTCAGTCTTGATGACTTCATCAACACCTGGGTTCTGTAAACCAATCGCATTAAGTAAACCAGAAGGTCCTTCCGCAATACGTGGAAGTGGGTTACCATAACGTGGTTCAAGAGTTGTACCCTTTAAGCTCATAGAGCCTAATACATTAATATCATAGAACTTAGTAAATTCATAACCGAATCCAAAAGTACCACTTGCTGGAATAACAGGATTCTTCATATCAAGTCCTGGTAGTTTTACATGTAAATTAGCCATTGATAATCACCTCATCTGAAGAAAGGACAGGTCCTTCTACACAAATTCTCTTATATGGTTTAGTTTTTACTTTACATGAACATCCCATGCAGGCACCAAAGCCGCATCCCATTCTTGCTTCAAAAGAAAGAGAACCATTGTCTGGGAAGTTCTTTACTAATGCATCCAACATTGGTTCTGGACCACATGCATAGTAATGATCAAAAGTTAAGTTATTTTCTTTAATAGCATCAATGACAGTACCCTTAGTACCATAAGTGCCATCCATTGTAGAAATATAAGTAGGACAAAGCTTCTTGAATTCTTCTTCATAGAACACATCATAAGAACCATTGAATCCAAGTACTGCAGTCACCTTTACGCCTTTTTCAATAAGTCTTTTTGCTAGACCATACATTGGTGGTGTACCACTTCCCCCACCTACGACAATCACTTCATTATAATCAGTATCAATAAAACCATTGCCTAACCCGATTAATACATCAAGCTTTTCACCTGGTTTCTTTTCTGAAAGAATCTTAGTTCCTTCACCTCTAATACGATAAATAAGTTTAATGTGTGTATCATCATAATCTAAGATACTCATTGGTCTTCTTAAGTATGGCTGAAGTGAGTCGTTGATCTTAATATTGATGAACTGACCAGGTGCTGTAATAAAACGAGCCCCTTCTCCTTCAAGTTCCATTTCAAATAGACCAGGAATTAACTCTTTATTGTAGTTGATTTTAAGAAAATCCTGATAATTCTTCATGTTATTCCTCCACTAATAATTGTCCATCGACAATATTCATAATTAATGCACCTTTTACTTTCCATCCTAAGAATGGTGTATTGCATGCTTTAGACTTTAAGTCTTCTTCTTTGATTGTATATTCTTTATTTAAGTCAAATGCACATAGATCTGCCTTCATACCTTCTTCAATAGAAGCATCTAAATTTAATGTCTTGGCAGGTCCAGTAGTGAGGCAATCAAGAACTGTCTCTAATTTAATTAAGCCTTCTTCTACAATATATGTATAAATAAGTGGGAAGGCATGCTGTAAGCCAATGATTCCAAATGGTGCTTTATCAATTGGTTTACTCTTTTCATCTCTTGCATGAGGGGCATGGTCTGTCGCAATAACAGTAATGACTCCATCATTCACTGCCTTGATGATTGCATCACGGTCTTCTTTTGTACGAAGAGGTGGATTCATCTTATAGTTAGGATGACAATCCTGAATGTTGTCTTCTGTCAAAATTAAATGATGAGGTGATGTTTCACCACTGACTCTTTCACCACGTGCACGACTTGCACCAAGCAAGGCCACTGTTTCTTTTGTAGAAATATGACAGATATGATATCTATTGTGAATTTCATCTACAAGATGTAAATCACGATCTACCTGTTTATATTCACTTGCACTATTGATACCAATTAAGCCATGTTCTTTCGCATAATGACCTTCATGAATACATCCACCATGTAATTCTGATTCATCTTCACAATGAGCAACAATGATAGAATCAAGAGCTTTTGCACGTGTCATAGCTTCTTTCATCTTTTCATCCTTCTGAACACCTTTACCATCATCAGAGAAGCCAAGCACAATAGGCTGTTTGATATTTTCTTCCATATCAACAACCTTCTGACCTTTTAGTCCTTCTGTAATCGCACTATAAGTATATGTTTTTACCTGTGCATCCTTTTCACAACGTTTAGTGAAATCTTCAATAGTTTCCTTATCATCCATACAAGGTAATGTATTGGCCATTGCAACAATAGTACCATATCCACCATAAAGTGCAGATGCACTACCTGTAGAAATAGTTTCTTTATGTTCAAAGCCAGGTTCACGAAGATGTGTATGGATATCAATAAAGTTATGAGATAAAAGTGCTCCGTGAAGATCAATTACTTGATCTGCTTCTTCATTACATGCACCAATCTTCTTGATGATGCCATCTTCAATCAATACATCTGTATCACTAAATGCTTGATGACGATACAAATGTGCATTCTTTAATAATAAACGCATAATCTACCCCCTGTATTTTTCTATTAGTTTTTTTTCAACGCATGCCGGTACAAGTCCTTCTACACTATGTTTATGAGATACGATTTCTTTCACAAATGAAGAAGAAACAAATGTATAAGCAAGACGTGTCATTAGAAAGACAGTTTCAATGCCGTCATCTAAATACTGGTTTGTAAAGCACATGAGAGACTCATAGTTATAGTCTTCTGTTGCACGTAAACCACGCACTAATACCTGTGCCCCTACTTCCCTTGCATACTCTACAGCAAGACTACTGCTTTCGTCAATGACAACATTAGGAAACTGCTTCGTTGCTTCTCTTAACATCTCCATACGTTCTTCTACAGTAAATAAGCATGTCTTATGTGGATTAATAAAAATAGTCACATAAAGTACATCATACATCTTAGACGCACGTTCAATGATATCAAGATGGCCATTGGTCACAGGATCAAATGTCCCTGTATATACTGCTTTTATCACATTGCAGCCTCCTCGTATTTCACAATCTGTAAACAAGTAATACCATAATTATTTTCTTTAATAAGTCTAAATGGTGCTTCATATTCAAGCTTTTCTTCAGTTAAGTCTTCTACCACAATAATACAGCCATCCATCAAATTTCCATTATCCTTTAATGTATGGATAATATCCATATTAACTTTCATACCATAAGGTGGATCTAATAATACAAGACTAAACTTGATTCCTTCTTCCTTAAAAGTACCTAAAGCTTTACGATAATCAGCCTTTATTACATGCGCATTTGTGATCTTTAAACTATTAATATTTTCTCTAATAACCTGAAATGCCTTATATTGTTTATCTACTGCATAAAGTTCATCCATTCCTCTACTTAATGCTTCAATACCAAGGCCTCCACTTCCTGCAAATAAATCAAGACAAATTCCTCCATCAAAATAAGGACCAATCATGTTATAAAGATTTTCTTTATTTTTGTCTGTCGTAGGACGAGTTAATTTTGTAGGGACAGCCTTTAACTGTCTACTTTTATATTTACCTGCTATAACGCGCATAACTTCTTCCAATCCTTCCCTTTGCGAGTTCATCACTGATATCATCAAAGACAATATCTGTAATTTCATCTAACATCTTATTGAGTTCACTATAAGACTCTAAATAAGCATTCATCTCTGGCAAGCGATATAGTTCTCTTCTTATATCTGTGATACGTTCTTGTATATGTGACGAGTCACAATAGCTGCCAAAGCGTGCCAAATCTTCCTTTTCTTCCTTAAGTCTATTCATTTCATTCATCAAAGATTTAACTTCCGGCTTACCAAATACACTTAAAGAAGAGTGATAGTTTTTAAAACATTCCTCTTCTTTAATTGCATCAATGAGTTCTTTTATTGAGTCATAGATCATAATGATTTCTCAATAGCCTCCTGCTTCTTTTCACGATTATATTTCGCAATAATAGCCTGTGCTATACCAATTCCTATTAAAGCAACTAAGGTAGAAGTTCCACCTGCACTAATTAATAGGAGAGGCACACCAGTCATTGGAATAAGTCCTGATACACCACCTACGTTAACCATTAAATGAACAAAGAAATAACTTGCAATTCCAATAAGTGTTAATTTTTCTCTTGAATCCTTAATCGCAAAAGCATATCTAAAGAGTCTATAAATAATAATAGAATAAGGAATAAAGAAAGCTGCAAAACCTACAAGTCCTAATTCTTCTACAATAATAGATGAAATAAAGTCACTCTGTGCTTCTGGGATATAACCAAATTTCATAATAGAGTTTCCAAACCCACGACCAATTAAACCGCCATTTGTATATCCTACAAAACCATTAATGATCTGATAGTTAGTACCATAGATATCTTTCAATGGATTCAGCCATGATGAGATACGAGCCATCTGATGACTCTTTAAGAAAAAATTATGAAACAGAATAAAGATAAGCACTAGAAACAATACTCCAATTAAGCCAATAATCTTAAAGGGACGATAGTATTGAGATGGTGTCGCAAAGAATAGGCATGTTGCCATAACGAATAATATCAAGCCACTTCCCATATCCTTCTGTACCTTCCAGCAGATTAAAAATGCGAAAACGACAAGAAATGCGGGAAAGAACACACAGACAACTGCTTTACGCCAGATAAGTTTATTTCTTTTCTCTTTTGATAAACGTGGAGAAATACGTATCTGATCTGGTAAGACGCCAAATATATAACTCAACAATATAATCAAAGTCAGTTTCATAAACTCTACAGGCTGAATAGTAAATGGACCAATCTTGATCCAGGCATGAGAATTATTGATTGTCCACATTATACATGTCAACATCATAAGAATACATACACCATAAGTGACAAGCATCAATGTTTCTGATATACGACGTGTTTTATAGGCACGCGCAAATAAGAACATAAAACCTAAGCCTACTATAACGAATAAACATTGTTTCAATAGGTTTTTAGTCGCAAAATTAGATCCTTCACTTGCCGACATACCTACAGAAGCATCTCCAATCATCACAATCCCAAATAATGCGAGAAAAATCGTACAGGCATAGATGGTTTTATCTGTACCAGTGCGTTTAAACATCATTTGTGTCTTCTTGATGAAGTTCATAGTTTAACCCACTCTTCTTCCTGAGAACGTTTAAATACTTTATAAATAGAATAGCCAGATGCTTCTTCAAAAGCTTTATCTAATTGTTTTTGTAATGCTTTTGAATCTGCAATAGACGTAAATACACGGTAATGTTCCATGAATTCTTTAGAACTAATACCTTCTTCATAAGCCTGTTCTACTGCATTATATAACCCAACAACCTCGATAATTTCTTCTGTTGACCAATCTGGTTCTAATGGATAATCATACATGTTAAAATACCTCCTATGTTAAAAAATATTATACATGAAATAGGCTTAAAAGAAAATAGGGTATACATAATTGGAAAAAGCGAAGGAGTCTGTTATAATTACACAGAGGTGAAACGAAGAATGTTAAGCATGAAAAATGTAATTGATGATAAAAATCCTTTAATTCGTGAGAAATCTAAAGAAGTATCTTTACCATTAAGTGATGAAGATCGTCATACTTTAATGGAAATGTATCAATATCTCGTAGATTCTCAGGATGAAGAAAAAGCTGAAAAGTATGATTTAAGACCAGGTGTGGGTATTGCGGCTATTCAGATTGGTATTCCAAAAAGAATGTGTGCAATTTATATTCCTTCTGTAGATGAAGAAGGTAATATTGTAAAGTGTGATCAGTGGGCACTTGTTAATCCACGTATTGTAGCAAATGCAGTCAAAGTGGCTTATTTAAAGAATGGTGAAGGATGCTTGTCTGTTCCTGAAGATCAGCCAGGTATTGTACCTAGAAGTGCTAAAGTGACTGTTAAGGGATATGATGCCTTAACTGATCAAGAAGTGACTATTGTCGCAAGAGGCTTTACAGCTATCTGCTTACAGCATGAATTAGATCATTTTGAAGGTATTCTTTACTATGATCACTTTAATAAAGAAGATCCAAAAGCACCTATTCCAAATGCGATGGTGATTGAATAATACTCCTTCGGGAGTATTTCGTATTATAGAACTAGAAGTTATTCAAGTAATAATTCTAGTTTTTTATTTTATCTAGAAGTGATATCATATCACTGAAGAGAAGTTAATCATTATAACTTGAGACATCCGTAAGGT
>NZ_JACRWG010000043.1:0-23541 GCF_014306455.1 Catenibacterium faecis | reverse complement strand
ACAGTATGATCATATTGACTTGCTCTGTAATCATTAGATACTTCAATATATATACCACCTGATACCTTGAATTTCTGTTCTACAGCAGTTTGAAACCCAGAAGGACATCTATTCTTTATGGATCTGCCAAAACGCTTTTTCCTATTAAACTTGCCTTTACTATTGACCGTAGTTTCTTTGGCTCGTCTCATAAGCTTACTTGCATTTTTAGGTTCTGTGATAAATACATCTCCAAGACTTCTTAAATGGTTAGCGTCTTCATTTATTGCGAGCTGTCTATTTATAGCATTAATACGACATAATTCAGAATGTTTTTCTTTTAATTTCTTATAATGATTAGAATATCTCCAAGTCTTACGGCCTTTTTTAACAGTACCATCATCATTATAATTTTGTGGATTAGTTGCACGTCTTGACCTGTCCATAGCACGGTGAAGCAGACGTTCTTTTCTCTCAGAAGTCTGAATACTGTTGCCACGCTCTGAAAGGTTTTTTAGACCGACTTCCGTATCAGATGTATAAGCAACAGTCTGTGTACCAATATCAGCACCTATCATACCCTTGCCATATTTATGTCTTTGGTTGCCATGTTTATCATATTTTGGCTTTGCTTTACCCTCGATAGTAAAATGCAGATATACTCTGTATTTACCTCTTATCATCCTAGGAACAAGCGTAGCATAGCAGGGTCTGTATGTATCTATGCAATAGCCATCTTTAATAAGAGTATTAACAGCCCTGTCATCCAAAATCTCAGATTCGGCAAGATATGATAAAACCGCATCTACTTCATCCTGCTGAAATCTATCATTTATTTGTATTCCAAATACCATCCTGCCAAGTTTGAAATGAAGTTTATTATCTGTAACGGATATAGGTATACCACGATTCATCTGTTTTGCCCTTATACAAGGTAGGTCTCCGTATTTAGAAAAATGTAAAACATTACCATTTCCATATAAACATTTTTCCATGCCACGCCAAATATCTTCGGCTTTAGTCAGAGCAAATACAGCGTCTACGCCATATTTCTTGCCTATTGGAATCATGGACGTTCTGCAGTATTCCCATGTAATATTATAAACTTTCTGCATTTCATTAAGTTGTTTAGCATAAGTTTTTCGTTTAGCCTTATCTTTAGAATTACCATAAAGAAAGAGTAATTTACGATATCTCTTTGTACGCATAAGCTGGTCATAATTCTTTCTCATAAGACCTACAAGTTCATTGCCTGCTTTTCTGATCTTATTCGAAAGCTTTACAACTTTTTGTATATCAGAAGAAGACATATCAGTTTCAGCAGCCAGGATATGCCTGTCAGAAAATTTATGAAATTGTTTAAGATGTCTTTTATGTTCTTTATCAGTTATCATTTTTCTGCTCCTTAATATTATCTTAATAACTGTAGATACAAAATATCCTCTAGACCATAAAATACCGCATCCTGCAGAATTGTATTAATTGTGGAAATGCCTTGAATAGTTCAATAGCACTTATATCTTTAAAAGTTCTTACAACATCACAAGAAGCAGCAGTTTGTGGTACATCTACAAAAACATGTATATGGTCAGGCTTCACAACAAGAGCCTTAATGTGGTAATAGATTTTTCTGTAATATCTGTTTTAATATTTCCTCTACATTACCTTTTAATACCAGAAATATGAATTTAGAATACCTGATGATGTGATACTGTATCAGATATTTTCAATACGAAGCAAGTCAAGAAATATGATACTCTCTCCTTCCTCAGCAAAATAGATACGTGAAGGGTTTTCAAGTTCTGTTTTCCATCCAGCAGGAATGGAAATACTTATTTGTATGTTGTCACTTTTAGTTCGTGCCGTTACTTTTTTTCACAACTTGAATGATATGCTGAATTATTAGGATTGCACTGTTCTGCATGTTTATTATTGTTCGCTATATGTGCAGCACTATTAGGATTTTTCTGATTACAGTGATGGTTGTTTTGTTGTATGTGTGTTTATATCATGGTTACTTTTACTGATGATCTGTTTACTTTCTATACTTTAATATACATAGATTATATATCATTTTTCTAAGTATTTATCAAGTGAAATGTAGCTTTCATCCCACACGCAAGCGTGTGGGTTTTTCGCCACAAATTTATAACCTAATTCTTTAATCTTAGTAATAAGTTCTGTAATACATTCATCTTCTACCTTTTTAAATTCTTCTGCCTTAATTGTATTATTCTCAAAATCTCTTCTTGCCTTCTTAAGTCTCTCAGGTCTTAAGAAACTACCTACATAATCATATCTATTCATTTTAAATGTCTCCTTTTTGCGTGAGTTCATTGTATCAAAGATATTCTGCAAGTAGAAATACGTAAAAATGTGTGTTCTTTATAGACTGAGACTATGGATACGATACATCAGCAATGTATTCGTATTCAAAAAAAGAAAACATATTATAAGTGTTATAATCCCTTTTATACCTAGAGTATGCATAGAACTAACTAAAGGCATCATACGAACAATTGAATAAGCGACATTAAATTCTATTAATATGCATGTAGATTGTTTTCTAAATATATATTGTAATATAATCAAAACAATCATTAATGGTAATGAGGTTTTAATTACAGATAAAATTATTTCTTTATACATATTAATCACTCCTTGTTTTCTATTATGACTACTAATTTTAAGAGAATTATGTGATTTATATTATAAATGTAAATTATATTGATTATTCCATCACAAAACCGATTATCAGGTTTTCTCATGGAAGAAATGAATTATATTTTATGTACTTTTTTAAACTTTTTTCTTAAAAACCCTTGCAATTATCTAAAATCCATAGTATATTATACGAGCGCCATGAAGCAATGGTTCCATAGCCAAGTTGGTAAGGCAGAAGACTGCAACTCTTCGACCATCGGTTCAAGTCCGGTTGGAACCTCCATACGTGTGCCCTGGTGGCGAAACTGGTAGACGCACAGGACTTAAAATCCTGCGGACTTCAAACTCCGTGCCGGTTCGATTCCGGCCCAGGGCACCATTTATATAAACGGGAAGTAGCACAGCTTGGTAGTGCACCTGGTTTGGGACCAGGGGGTCGCAGGTTCAAATCCTGTCTTCCCGACCATTTATTCGGGGCCTTAGCTCAGCTGGGAGAGCGCCTGCTTTGCACGCAGGAGGTCAGGAGTTCGATCCTCCTAGGCTCCACCATTTATTTTGGTCTGGTAGTTCAGTTGGTTTAGAATGCCGCCCTGTCACGGCGGAGGTCGCGGGTTCGAGCCCCGTCCAGACCGCCAATTGGTTCCGTAGCTCAGTCGGTAGAGCAGAGGACTGAAAATCCTCGTGTCGCTGGTTCGATTCCGGCCGGAACCACCATTTTATTTATGATGCAGGTTTACCCAAGTCCGGCTGAAGGGATCGGTCTTGAAAACCGACAGAGGATTAACGTCCTGCGGGGGTTCGAATCCCTCAACCTGCGCCATTAATAAATATAACTCAGGATTCGTTCCTGAGTTTTTTTGTGCTTTATAAGTTATATTATATTTTAGTGGTTCTTATTTGATAAGCATTTCAGTTACCAATTTCTCGATGCTTATCTTTTTTTATTACTCCCCTATTCTTTTAGGCAAAGAAAAAAGCTATCAATTGATAGCTTCTTAGAAAATATTGAAATATAATAGACAAGCACAGATACTTGCACAAATTGGAGCAAGTACTGGTACCCATGCATAATCCCACTGAGAAGTTCCCTTGTTCTTGATTGGTAAGATTGCATGTAAGATTCTTGGACCTAAGTCACGAGCTGGGTTTAAAGCTGGACCTGTAGGACCACCAAATGAAGCAACTAATGCCATAACTAATAAACCAACACCGATGAAACCAGCACCCTGATTACCATGTTCGAAAATTGGTGAATGAGTAATAGATAATGCACAGAAGAATAAGATGAATGATCCGAAGAATTCGTTTACGAAACCATTGAACTTATTGTTTGTTGCATCAGTAGTTGAGAATGTACCTAAGATTGCATCAGGATTTTCTGTTGCATCATAATGTGGTTTGAAGCAAATATAAAGAATGAACTGACCTACGATAGCACCAGCGAACTGTACTAAAATGTAAGGTAATACTTCAGCTAATGGAACATCACCTGCAACAGCTAAACCGATAGTAAATGCTGGGTTAATATGGTTACCAGAAATTTTACCAATCATAAGAGCTGGAATCATAACGGCCATACCATAACCGATTGCAATGACGATCCATCCACTGTGGCTTCCCTTTGTTCCCTTTAATTCCACGTTTGCTACTGAGCCGTTACCAATCATAACCATGATTGCAGTACCAAGGAACTCAGCAATGAGACGAGTAGTTAATGAAAATGTCATAATTGTCCCCCTATTTAATATTTAATTGTGTTTAATGACAAATGGGATTATAAAACCTGTATTTCAATGTGTCAACATGTTTCTAAAATGTTAATGCTTACAATCGTTTTTTTATGCATAGGTAGCACATTATTTCTATTTTTGGTATAATGCAGAAAGGAGGTTTCATTATGTTAGAGATTAATACAAAAGCACCTTCTTTTAATCTACCAGATGAAGAAGGCAATATGCATACTTTAGAAGAATATAGAGGTCATCGTGTGATTCTCTATTTTTATCCTAGAGATAATACACCTGGATGTTCTAAACAGGCATGTGGGTTTAGAGATTTGTATCCTGAATTCTTAGAGAAGGATGCGGTAGTAATAGGAATCAGCAAAGATTCCATTGCAAGTCATAAGAAGTTCAAAGAGAAATATGAGTTACCTTTTACTCTACTTTCTGATACAGAAAAGAAGACAATCCACGATTATGATGTATGGAAAGAAAAGAAGAATTACGGAAAGGTAAGTATGGGTGTTGTAAGAACAACTTACTTAATTGATGAAGAAGGAATGATTATCAAGGCTAAGGAACGTGTAAAGACAGCTGATAATCCAAAAGAGATGCTTGAGGCTTTATCATGAAGATTATTATGAGTCCTGCTAAGAAGATGAGAAGCGATGAGGATGCATCTATTACTCCTACTACACCTTGTTTTCTTAAAGAGTCTTATATATTAGAAGAAAAGCTTAAGAGTATGTCCTATGATGAGTTAAGAAGATTATGGAAAACTAATGAATCATTAACACATCAATGTTTTGAGGAGTTACAGGAGCGTCAGTTTAAACCATTGACATGTGCAATTCATGCTTATGATGGGATAGCGTTTAAGTATCTTCACCCTTTTTCTATGAGTGATAGTGAAAGAGAGTATTTAAACAAGCATTTACGTATTTTATCAGGGTTGTATGGGGTTTTGACACCTACTGATGGAATTGTACCCTATCGTTTAGAAATGGGCGTTAAATTGCTTAATTTGTATGAATTCTGGGGTAGTAAGATTTACGAATCCCTTGACGATCATGTGATTATTAATCTTGCATCTAAGGAATATTCTAAGTGTATTACTGATTATTTAAAGAAAGATGATCAATGTATAGAAATTCAGTTTCTAAGAAATATTAAAGGGGTACTTAAGCAGCAGGCAACCTATGCGAAGATGGCTAGAGGAGCAATGATCTCTTATATGGCTAAAGAAAAGATAGAAAATATAGAGGACTTAAAGAAGTTTAATGATTTAGATTTTGTATTTGATAAAAAGCTATCTAATGATCATTGTTTTGTATTTGTACAAGGGAGAAATGAAAATGAATAAGTTTTTAAAAGGTTTTGTATGTGCACTTCTTGTATTAAGTACGGGATGTGCTAAAGAAGAGAAGAAAGAAACACCAAAGAAGACTAAGAAAAAGACAGAAGAAACAGCTCAGGTCACTCATACTGATATTACTATGTCTTTTGTAGGTGATATGACTTTAGGAAATTATGCAGGACAGCCTTATGATGGATCTTTTGATCAGGAATATGCGAAACAGGGTAATAATCCTGATTATTTCTTAAAGAATGTCAAGAGTGTTTTTGAACAGGACGATTTAACTATTGCGAATCTAGAAGGTCCTTTGACTGATGAAGAAAATCATGTTATTAAGTCATTCCCTTTTAAAGGTAAAAAGGAATATGCAAAGATTTTAACTAATAGTAGTGTTGAAGCGGTGACAGTCGCAAATAACCATTCTATGGACCGTTATCAGAAAGGGATGAATGATACTAAAGCAACTCTAGATGAGTATGGTGTAGGCTATTTCGGGTATTCAAAGAGCTATATTAAGGAAGTAAAGGGTATTAAGTTTGGTTTTCTTGGTTATGCATTTCCTCATGCTGTATCTGATGATATGAAGAAGGCAATCAATGAATTAAAGAAGAAGACTGATTTTGTGATTGTTTATTATCATTGGGGTATTGAAAGAAACTATAGTCCTACTCAGGGGCAGAGAGATTTAGCACATGCAACTATTGATGCAGGGGCTAATATGGTCGTAGGTAGTCATCCTCATGTATTAGAAGGGATTGAAACATATAAGGATTCCCCTATTGTATATAGTTTAAGTAACTTCTGTTTTGGTGGTAATAGAAATCCAAGTGATAAAGATTCTATGATCTACCAGCAGACATTCCACTTTACTAATAAGAAGATCACTAGTATGGAACATAAGATTATTCCATGTATGATTTCTTCTGTTAAGTATCGTAATAACTATCAGCCTATTATTGCGACAGGACAGGATGCAGAACGTATCTTAAAGAAAGTCAATACAATACAGTAAATGAAAGGTGTTGATTAAATGATTGAAGATATCTTAAAAGAGAAAAAGAACATGACCAGTGGAGAAGAGAGAATTGCGGATTATTTCTTAGATAAAAAGACTTTACTTCGTAAACAAAGCAGTCGTTCTATCGCATCTCAATTGTTTATCAACCCTTCTATGATTACTCGTTTTTGTCAGAAACTAGGATTTCATGGATATACTGATTTTCTTGAACAATATTTAAAAGAAATTGAATATACAGAATCTCACTTCCAGGATCTTGATCCTAATCACCCTTTTGATGATCAAGATAAAAATACTGTAATCGCAAGTAAGATTGGACAGCTCTATCATGAAATTGTAGATGATACATTAAAGCTAATTGGTCATGATGATCTGCAGAATGCGATTAATTGTTTAAATAAAAGTGATATTATTTATGTTTATTCTGCAGGTGTACAAGGTGATGTAGCCCAGACTTTTAAAGATAAGATGTTGAAGATTGGAAAGAATGTCGTTCTTGAAACAAAGATGAATGAACTCTATTATCGTGTTTCTTATTGTTCTCTTAATTGTTCATTTGTTATTCTCTCCTACTCTGGAGAAATAGAATCAGAATTAAGAGGTGTAAAGAAGCTTAAAGAGAGACATATTCCTCTTCTCGCAATTACATCTTATGGAGATAATACGTTATCTCAATATGCAGATTATGTATTGAATGTTTCTACAAGAGAAAGACTGAAAGATAATCTAGGTGATTTTGCGATGAATATATCTACGATGTTGATTCTTGATATATTATATGTGAGTATTTTTAATACTGATTATTTAAAGCATGTTGAAAGAAGAAGATCTAGTTCACAGGGATTTGATTTATTTAGGACATCGAAGAATCCTAACATTAAGTAAGCAACATTGTTGCTTGGATATTATTAGAAACACACATCTTTTCGCAACGCTATTGAAAGAAGCCGTTCATTAATTGAGCGACTTCTTTTTTTATTTATAATCTTAGTTGTAGAAAGAAAGGTGATGAAGATGTTTCCAAAAGATTTTCTCTGGGGTGGTGCAACGGCAGCTAACCAAATAGAAGGTGCTTATTTAGAGAATGGTAAAGGGTTAAGTACCGCAGATGTGATGACTTTAGGGTCTCACGAAAAGAAAAGACGTATTACAAAAAGTGTTGAAGAGAATGAATATTATCCTAGTCATAATGCGATTGATTTTTATCATCATTATAAAGAAGATATCGCACTATTTGCAGAGATGGGATTTAAAGTATATCGTATGTCTATTAACTGGACACGTATTTTCCCTAATGGGGATGAATTAACACCTAATGAAGAAGGACTTAAATTCTATGATGCAATATTAGACGAATTAGAAAAGTATCATATTATACCTCTTGTAACTATTTCTCATTTTGAAACACCTTTAGGACTTCAAAAGTATGGTTCATGGGAAAATAGAGATGTAGTGGATTGTTATATACGTTTTGCGTTAGTTTTACTAAAAAGATACAATAATAGAATAAAATATTGGCTTACGTTTAACGAAATCAATTGTATGTCTACTCAGCCTTGGGTTGCAGCAGGTATTAATAGTGATGATGAGAGAGTAAGAATGACTGCAGCATATCATCAATTTATTGCAAGCGCAAAAGTTGTAAAGATTGCTCATAAAATTAATCCTGATAACAAGGTAGGAATGATGTATTGTGGGCATTTCTCTTATGCATATAGTGCTAATCCTGATGATGTGATTGGAACTATGAATTTTATGCATAGTATGATGTTTTATTGTGATGTACAGTGTCGTGGATATTATCCTCAATATAAATTAAAAGAACTAGAGAGACTACATATTACCTTACCTATTCAAGAAGGAGATTTAGAAATACTTAAAGAAGGTAAAGTGGATTTCTTATCACTCAGTTATTATTGTACTCATGTAACTGGGAAAAAGACAAAAGGTATTCTTAAAGGTATGAATGGTTTAGATACAGGTTATAAGAATACATTCTTACCTAAGAGTGATTGGGGATGGACTATTGATCCCCAGGGGTTAAGATATGCATTAAATTATTTATATGATCGTTATCAATTGCCTTTGATGATTGTAGAGAATGGCTTAGGAGCTATAGATCAGTTGGAAGATAATAAGGTTCATGATACATATCGTATTGAGTATCTAAAAGCTCATTTAAAGGAATTATCTAAAGCAATTGAAATAGATGGTATTCCAGTGATGGGTTATACAATGTGGGGTCCTATTGATTTAATTGCGGCATCTACTGGTGAAATGAAAAAGAGATATGGTTTTATTTATGTAGATGTAGATGATTTAGGAAATGGATCTATGAAGAGATATAAGAAGGATTCTTTTTATTGGTATAAGAAGGTTATTGAAACAAATGGACAAATCTTAGAGGAGGATTAGTAGTATGAAGAAATATATTTTAATGGATAGTGAATATTGTAGTATGGGTAGATGGATTTCTGTTATTGTAGGCAAAAAGCTAGGAATGAAATTATATGAAGGTAAGGATCTTGTAAAACTAGCTGATGAAGAGTGGTTGACTGAAGATTATTTAAAGGATTTTGATAATAGAATTGCGGATATGTCTTTAGAAGAAGTAAAAGCAAGTGATGAAATTAAAAAGATTCATCAGGCTTTATCTAAAGCGATTTTAAAAGCAGTAGAAAATGGTCCATGTATTATTCATGAAAGAGCTGCAGGTGATGTACTTAAAGGACATGCAGATTGTTTAAAGGTACTTTTATATAATACTTCAATGGAACATCGCATTCCTCGTGCAATTGCGGATAAGACATATGATTTAGAAGGATTAGAACATGATGAATTAGTCAATTTTATTCATCGTGAAGATCATAAGCGTAAAGTTTATCGTGATGCCATTTCTCATCACTTATGGGGTGAAAAGGAAAGTTATGATATATGTTTAGATAGTGATGTTTTATCTAGAGAGAAGTGTGCAGAAATATTAATCGAAGCGGCATCAGATTGTAAACTTGATTTAGAGGAATGTGCTCAAATTATTAAAAGTTCTTTTGACTGGACAAGATAAGAGGTAAATAGAGATGATCAAAAAACTTTGGAAATTATTTTATTCAATGGTCTATCTCAGTACTTTTACTTTTGGCGGTGGCTATGTCATTGTCACATTAATGCAGAAAAAGTTTGTAGATGAGTATCATTGGATCAATAAAGATGAAATGTTGGATTTAGTCGCTATTGCCCAATCAGCACCAGGTGCTATTGCCGTCAACGGAGCTATTGTAGTGGGATATAAGATTGCTGGTGTATTAGGTATTATTGTGAGTGTTATTGCAACTATTCTTCCTCCGTTTATTATTATTTCTGTTGTATCTGTATTTTATTCTATTTTTAAAGAGAATTTGATAGTTCATTATATGCTTGATGGAATGCAGTCAGGTGTAGGTGCAGTGATTGGTGTTGTCGTTGTAGAAATGGCATTAGGTATCTTTAAGGAAAAGAAAATAAGCTATTATTTGATTATGTTTGGTTCTTTTATTGCGAATTACTTCTTTAAAGTAAATGTTGTATTGATTATTCTGACATGTATTGTGATTGGTATTGTTTATTCTATATATGAAAGGAGATTCGTGCAATGATCTATTTACAGTTGTTTTTAAGTTTTCTACAGATTGGTGCTTTTAGTTTTGGTGGTGGTTATGCTGCAATGCCTTTGATTCAAAGTCAGATTGTTGATTTACATCATTGGCTGGATTTTAAAGAATTTACAGATTTAATCACTATATCACAAATGACTCCTGGTCCTATCGCAATTAATTCAGCTACTTTTGTAGGAACTAAGATTGCTGGTATTCCTGGTGCGATTGCCGCAACTTTAGGATGCATTCTCCCTTCTTGTATACTTGTCACAATCATTGCATACTTCTATCTCAAATATCGTCATATGCGCTTTTTACAGAATATCTTGAACTACTTAAGACCTGCTGTAGTTGCATTGATTGCAACTGCTGGAGTTACTATTATGATTTCAGCATTATTTGGAAGTGAAGCAACAATTATATTAAATAACTTCCGTATTCATCAATTGATTATATTTCTATTTTGTGTATTTATGCTCTGGTATAAGAAGTCTAATCCTATATTTGTGATGATTCTTTCAGGGATACTCAATGTTATTTATCAAACGATTATTTAAAAAAGACTTCAGCAGAAGTCTTTTTTAAATAAAATCCAATAAGTTTAATCTATGATTTTCATATGTACGAAGATAGTTGAATATTTCTTCATGATCATGCATGATTCCATTTTCTTCACATATCTGATGAAATAGACGCATCAGATGTTTGTTCTGTGGACTAGAGAGAATATAGCTATTACCATACTTGTTGATATATGTCTCTTTTAATCCAGGAAAATATTGATCTAGTTTAGAATAGAAGTACTCTCTATTCCCTTCCCTAAGTGTGACTCCCATGTCAAAACAGATAATTCCTTTTACATGAGCTTGTATGCAATAATCAAGTATCCCTCTTAAGTTTTCTTCATTATCATTGATAAAAGGGAGAATAGGTGTTAACCATACAATAGTCGGTATACCTTCCTCATAAAGAGTCAACAATGTTTCAAAGCGTTCTTTTGTAGAAGAAACATTGGGTTCTAGCTTTTTACATAGTTCTTCATCATAAGTAGTGAGAGTCATCTGAATGACACATTTAGAGTGTGTCTGAATGGATTTCAGTATATCCAAGTCTCTTAATACACGTGATGACTTAGTGATCAGCGTGACTCCAAAACCATTTCTATCAATGATTTCTAATGCACCTCTTGTATACAATAATTGATCTTCTAGAGGGATATAAGGATCTGTCATAGCCCCCATGCCAATCATGCAGGGTTTTCTTTTCTTTCTTAATGAAGTATCTAACAATTCTAATGCGTTCTCTTTGACTTCTATATCTTCAAACAAGTGATCCATATGATAGCAGTCACTTCTAGAATCACAATAGATACAGCCATGCAGACATCCTCTATAGAGGTTCATTCCATTACTAGATGATAGTATACCTTTAACCTTTTTATAATGCACTTTTATTTCCTTTCTATGCAAATGCGACTATTTGTATAATGAAATCTTTTTAAAATATTCATATAATAATGCTGAAAAGAGATTTCCCACTCTTTTCTACCCTTCGAGGTCAGCAACCATTCCCTTCTTAGCTGACCTTTTTATTTATTCTTTACATAAAATTGGTTTATTCATTACCTTTTATCAATATAATACAGGTGATGAAGATATATGATCCCCACCATATTCTATAAATATCGCTTCATCAATTACCAGCTATGCTGGTTTTTTTATGTATTCTTCTATCTTTTCTTTATTTAATGATTCACCAATGACAATAATGATTTCCTGACCTTTCGCAATTGTTTCAGTAGTAATCTGATCTTTTGTCGCATTAAGTTCAATCCATTGATCATTTTCTAGTATAAAGCCTTTGATTCTAAATACTTTACCACACTCAGAATCATTAAAAATAGATTGAGTTGCATGAATCAATTTTTCTTTAGTAATTGCTTGATTCATAAAAAACATAGTAGAGAAAGCTTCTTCTTTCTTAAAGAACATCTTAATAAAGCCTTCTAATTCATAACCAGAATGAAGAATAGAATTAAAGTCATCATTATTGAGTGTTTCTAAATCTAAACAGTCTTCTTTATTAAATCTTCTTTTACATTTAATGAGAGACATTGTGTTATTTAAGTGGGTGATTGTGTTATTGATTTCTTCTTCTGTAGCTTCACTAGAGCGACTGAGAATAATTTTACCAGCATCTGCAACCTGACAGCCTAGTAAGTAATCTGATTGCTTAGAAAGGTTGTTTTCTAGCTTAGAATTCACTAAAGCAATCACATTACCAATCTCATACCATTTATCTAATGGTTCTTCATGAAGTACATCAAAGAACTCATCGACATCATAAATACCTGATGGTTCTACTAATATTCTATCAAAACCTCTCATACCCATAGAAATAAGTTTTGTCTTAAAACGACGTCTATGACAGTCTAAATCTCCTCCACCAACAACCATTTCTAGTTCACATTGGTCACCTAATTCTTCTTCTAATACCATCATATCTACATTAATCGCACCAAAATCATTTTCCAATATTGCGATATGCAGTCCTTGATCAATTAAATATTTCGCATACTTCTTAATAAATGTTGTTTTACCTGATCCTAAAAAACCTGTAATTAAATCTACTTGTACCATAAGTTCACCTCTTGATTTTATTATATGTTGATATACTGTTTTGTCAAACAGTTCACATTAGTGACATATAATAGACATAGAATATTCTTTAGAAAGTATGTGTGAATTATGTCAAACTATGGACTTAACATACCCATATGTTTATGCTAGGATTCAGTTGAAAGGGGGCAGTGATTATGTGTACTGCTGCATGTTTTAAAGATAAAGATTGTTATTTTGGAAGAAATCTAGATTATGAGTTTTCTTATGGTGAACAGATTGTTGTAACACCTAGAAATTTTGAGTATGGTTTTAGATATACAGATGAACCATCTTACAAATATGCCATCATTGGAATGGCTCATGTCAGCGATGGATATCCATTATATTATGATGCAATGAATGAAAAAGGATTAGGTATGGCTGGACTCAACTTTGTAGGAAATGCCTATTTTAATCCAGTAGTAGAGAATAAAACAAATGTTTGTTCTTTCGAGTTTATTCCTTGGATCTTATGTCAATGTAAAACTGTTGAGGAAGCGATTCATCTTATTAATGAAATGAATTTATGTGATACACCTTTTAGTGCATCATTCCCACCTGCTTCACTTCATTATATGATCAGTGACTCAAATAAGACTATTACTGTAGAAATCATGAAAGATGGAGTACATATCTATGATAATCCTGTAGGTGTATTAACTAATAATCCACCTTTTGATAAACAGATGTTTAATTTAAATAATTATATGTATCTCTCTACTAAACAGCCTGAGAATACATTCTCAAAAGATGTAAACTTATCTACTTATAGTAGAGGTATGGGTGCTTTAGGGTTACCTGGTGATTTATCATCAGCATCTCGTTTTGTACGTGTTGCATTCACTAATATGAATGTAACTAAAGGATTAAATGAACAGGAAAATGTCAGTCAGTTCTTCCATATTCTTGGTTCGGTAGAACAACAAAAAGGACTATGTGAAGTAGCCGAAGGTAAATATGAATATACTATTTATACTTCTTGTTGTAATTTAAATAAAGGTATTTACTATTATTCAACTTATCATGGTCATACAATTAAAGCTGTGGATATGCATAAGGTAGATCTTGATAATAGGGATTTGACATGTTATCCAATGATTGATGAAGAAGTATTCTTTGAACAGAATTAAAAACAGACACTAGGAAATGCATTCCTAGTGTCTTTTAATTAACTAATCTTTTACATGTTTGAATAATTTTCCTAATACAATAAGTAATAAACCAGCAGCACTCATCAACATAATCCAATGATTGATTCTTGTAGAATCTCCTGTCTTTACATTAGTACTAGGTGTATCAACACTTGTATTAGTAATAATATATTCTGTACTTTGTTCATTACTGCTTGAAGAAACAATACCTTTATATCCTTTTACATTCTTTTCTTTGATACTATAATTGATTGCTTGATCAGTTTTCCATGAATAAGCATAATTATTTTTTGCATCTAAAGTGATTGTTTCAACTAAAGCAGAACCATTATAGAGTTCTACCTCTATTTTTTCTGGATGTGTTAAACCCTTATCCACCCAACGCTTGACTATTTTATATTCATGAGAGGGATTTTTTGAATATTTAATAAAGTCAATAGATACATCATAATCAGATCCCTGTGGTAAAGAAATAAGATAAGGTAAATAAGTGTAGGTTGTACCATTTAATTCTAAATTATCAGCAGTAATAAGATAAAGACCTGTTTTAAGATTAGTATAACTCAATGTAGAAGAATTGGCTTTTTTAATAACGCCTTTTTGACTTGCAGCATAACCTTTTAAAGTCATAGCTGCATTTTTTAATTCTTCACTTGTTTCTAGCTTATTTAAATCAATTGTAGTATTTTCTGCTTCCTTAAAATCCTCGGTGTATTGATAACTGCCAACCTCATCAATACTCGCAACTCGATACAAATGAACGTTCAATCCTGATAAACATTCATTAAGCGTCAACGAGCATTTCTTATTGACATCAACAGCAGCTACCTGGAATAAATTGAATACAGCAACTGATAATATAACTGTAAAACATAATATAATTTTCTTTAAGCTTTTATCCATAATAATTGCTGTCATCACCTTTCTTTATGTTTTTTTGATGTGAGATACCAGATAAATGCAATAATAATTGCAAGTAGTATCCAGAATATATCTAGAAGTACCAAATCTATTTTAACAAGATCTCTTCTTACTCTGAGATTTGTTTTATTGATACGATGACCTCTGACAAGTAATCTATGGGTATTGACACCATAAGGTGTACAAGTCATGAGCGTACAATAATCCTGTCCTTCTACAATCTTCAAATCATCTTTTTCTGTAGGAAGAACAGTTTTTATTTGATCGACCTCATAATAAAGAGTTTGATCCAATATCTGAAGCATAAATGTATCACCAGTTTTAAGCTGATCTATATCAGTGAAAAGCTGTGCACTTGGTAATCCTCTATGTCCAGATATAACACAATGAGTACTTTCTCCACCCACTGGTAAGGATGTACCTGGGATATGTCCTATCGCAATCTGTAAGATTTCAGCATCCGTCCCATGATAAATAGGAAGTGATACATTGATCTTAGGGATTTCTACATAACCCATCATCCCTGTTCCTGTGACATCTAGAGTCTCATTGTATATTTTCTTATCTTCATCATTTAAGGCATACATTGTATGTCTTAAATTTTTGTTGTATAAAGTGGCATCATTCCAGAGCTTTTCATACTGTTCTTCAGTCAGGTCTTCCACCTTTTCTTCATATCCAGCTATAGCTCTAGTCTGATGTCTTTGATTCCAATAATTACTAAAGCTTGGATAAATAACTAGGGAGAGTCCTATAACGAATAGTAGCGCTATAATTACGTTTATGATTTTCTTTTTCATTATAGAACACTCCTCTTATTCTATTTTATTTATCTTCAGCTTTTTTCTGCATTACTAAGAATGCACCTGCTGCAAGAATCATAACTGCACCTGCAACATATAGAATTGTAGTACCCATACCACCAGTACTTGGAAGTTCAGAACCTTTGTAGTTGATTACATCAGTTTCTAATGTCCCTTCAGTCGTGTTTGGTGTAAACAACACTTCACCAGTTAATTTGTTTCCACTTAAAGTTCTTAATTCTGGATTATCGTTTAATTCATCATGAGTTGCTTCAATCTTGAATTCAATTGGATCCATAGTGTTATATTCACCTGGAGTTACTGTTTCTTCTAATTTATATACTCCATCATCTAAACCAGTAAATGTGAAAGTTGTTCCGTCTTCAGATTTAACTACTACCTTTTCAACTTTCTTCCATTCTTCTCCATATTTCTTATATAAAGTGAATTCTGCGCCAGTTAATGGTTTATTGCTAGAATCCTTTTTATTAACAATTGCCTTATAAGTAAATACAATTACTTTATCCCATGGAGTATAAGTAGTTGTGCCATTTTGTTCTACGTTTGGATTATTTGAGAATTCCATACGCATTTCATTTGGGTTACCAGGTAAACCAATTTCTGCTTTGGTATTTAATTCAGATGTATATTCAACAGTGATTACAGAACCATTATGCACTGAATTGATTTGTTTAAGATCATCAAATACTACTTCAAAAGAACAGCCAACTTCTAGTCCTGTAGTTTTGACAGTATAACCACTTTTAATCTCTGTTCCATCTACTTTTACTACTACTGATTTTTGATTAAAAGTTAAACCAACTGATTCTTTATCATGGAACACTAATTTATATGCACCTTTATAATCTGAGAAATCCTTTGCAACTGTACCTGTTAGCTGGAAAGGAACCTGATCACCGATATCATAGTCAGCAGAATCCTGCCAGCCTTTTGTAGTACCTGTAGTATCGTTTGTGTCCTTTACTTTTTTCTGTGATGTTGGCACTTCTGATTTAACTTTTACTTCAGCAGTACCTACAACTTTTAAAATAAATTTTGTATAAGTCTCAGCCTTAGGAACTGTACCGTCTTTATCTTTTACTAAATAATAACCTGGTGCTAAGTTTTCAATCTTATAGTTTTCACCATCACGTGTACTAGTACCAGCTGCTGTGCCTAAATACTTAGCTACTTCATAAGCAAAATCTTTTGCATTTGTTTCGTTTTTTAATTTTTCAGCATTTTCTTTAGCACTTCCTAAAGTATTTTGGCCAGTTTTATTAACTCCACTACCCCATGCAATATCTGAAAGTGTTTTGCCTGATACTTTACCAGTAAAAATCTGATAAGCTTCAAAAGTATGACCAGCTTTAGCACCTGTAATAGTAATAGAACCATTATCAACCGCCATTACTACTGATGGCATAGCAATTGCCATAACCATTGCGAATGCAAGTATGAAACTTGCGAGTTTTTTAAATAGTTTCATATCGTTTTTTCCTCCTTGTCCATATGATATCCATTTTTTAATAAAACTCTTCCCTCGTTGAAATACACATATTAATGTTTGTTATTACTAGTTATAAGCCCCCTTCTTTTTATTGATTGCTATAATAGCAAATAGAGTCGCTGTTATAAATAGGGTCCCAATTGCGTAATAACCAAAAGTACCGAATCCTCCAGTATCTGGAAGATCATAGTTATCTAACTTCTTGTTAGTAACTGTAATATCTCCTTCTTGAATGCCATCATTGTTTGTATAAGATACCTGATATCCTGAAGGAGCATCTACTTCTTCTACAGTGTAGTAATAATCTTCACCATCTGTAACACCTTCTCTAAGAGCTTCACCAGACCACGAGTATGACCAACTGTTTCCAGCATTTAAAGTAACTGCTTCTCCCACTTTAGTCTTAGTAGTTGATACATCTGGTTCATCACATATCAATTCAAAATAATTAGTATCAAACCAAAAGCGTTTTGTTTTATCTGTAATATAAATATCACAATCCTCAGTTATGCTGTCTGTAGTAACTGTAAGAATATTTTTATTACTTTCAGTCGCGCAGTTTACTGAACCATAATTCTGTCCGTTCTTCGTAACGGTGAATTTATCTTCTGTAAAATCAGTAATACCATTATTTACAAATTTTACTGTGAACGGTTTATTCTTAGAGACTGTTATTGTTTTCTCAGCCCCTCCCCAATTTGAACCAGTCAAATGAAGATCCACATGACATGTTTCTTTCTTCTTAGTAGTCTTATATAACTGTACCTTAATATCTTTAGAACCATTGGTAGTAGGTTTGTTATTAGAATCTACCCATACCTTGCGTACATTCACATTACTTGTATGGTTTGTGATATACATATAAACTTCTTCATTGTTATTAAAGAAATGTGCTTTATTGATATCTGCTTTCGCATTTTGGAAAACAGGCTGCATTCTTTCTTTAGTTGATGCTATTGTCTCTTGTTGATTTTTTCTAACTAATACAAAGTAATAAGGATCGCTTGATAAATCATAATTAGCTGGTGCTTTTGTTTCAGTCAATCTATAAATAGTTCCTCCATATAATATCACATGGCTTTCATCACCTTGGAAAATGATTTCACCATTTTTATTTGTCTTAATTGATTTATGGTCAAATGCAACATCTTTAGTAATATCTATCCATTGATTTTTAGCTTCATCAAATTTTTCCAGTCTGAATTCTGCACCCGTTAAACGTTTAGTATAATCTTTATCATCTACTTTGTAGATTTTCAGCCTACCTTTTTCTGCAGTTGCAGAAGAACTTAGATTCATAACATTTGTCTGAACTGAAGACTCAAATTGACCATTAAGTGTAGCACTATTGCTTATTTGATAATCACCTGCAATATTACCTTCATCCACTACATAAGTATATTCAAGAACACATGCAAACTCATCTGGCACAATAACACTAATCTCGTTGTTAATATCATCATACGCAATTCTATATAAACTAGAATCAACTACTTCACCACGATAATTATTATCTCTATTGCTTAAATCTAAGTAATAAAGCTTAGTCTCATCCAGACTTAAAGTTGCACTTGCTCCTGGTGGTAAAGTAAGTCTATCCTTTAATTTCAATGTATCAGATTTATTATCTAAATCTTTACTAGCTGGATTAATGACCACATTGTATTTCACTTTACCAGTTGGTTGTCCATTATCATTATAAATCTGAGCACCATTCTTCTGAACTTCACTTAATTCTCTTGTCACTTCCGTCTTCTGACTATCAGAGTTATCTCCCCATTTCACCCTATTTCTATAAGTCTTTTGCGTTTGGTTTGGATCATTCCATGAAGTATCATCACTTACCGTCATTTGATAAGTTAACTGAATTGTACGTCCAGAACCACTGCCACTGTTTAAGTTATAGTTATATCCTCTAGGAATAGTGATATGAATCTGTCCATTTTCAACAGTTACAGTTGGCTTCTTATTAGCAGTAAGATCATAAACATACACATGACGATCACTATCCCAACCAGAAGGATCTTCATCCTTCAAAGATGGATCATAACTTTCAATCATAGGATAAGACCAATAATCATTATCATAGAATGCAGCTTGTAGACTTCCATCTACATAATTAGCACCTTCTGGCATGATATCTGTTAAATAGATTTCATCATTATCAGTTAAATTTGTATTAATAAGAACTCGATAATAAAGAATACCATTTGTTTCTTCTAAATCAGCTGAAACAGTACCATTCTGATATGTAATTCTATCATCATATTCTGACTTAACACCACCCTGCTTCACTACAGGTTTAGGCTTTGAATAAGAATGTGTTGAAACTTTTTCTAAATCATCTTTTTTACCTGTATTGCTGAACTCCCATGATTCTCCAGCTATCTGATGAGATGTATCTAGATTAGTAGAATAAGAATCAATAGATAAACGCTGTGCATTTGTAATTGTTTGACCATTTTTAGGTTTTACCTTTATTTCAAATGATTTAACATGCGTTGTACTATCAGTCGCTTTTATTACGTTTCCATCTGCGTCCTTATAAATAAATTCAAAGTCTACAGAATCATCTAAATATCCATTATTAGAATTCAAATGAACATTCTGCTTTAATTCAGCATCTAATTCTGATGCAATCGCATAATGCGTATCTCTCTTCGTGTTACCATTTTCATCTATTGCATCTTTGATTGTATCAACATAAGTGAATTCAGTTAAATTACCTTCAGGAATAACTACAGAAGCATACCAATTATATTTTCTTTGTCCTTCTGCTGATACTGTTTCATTTCTCCATGATTTATCAACAGCCCATGTACGATGTGTAACACCTACAACACCTGTACTTGTATACTCCTTATCACCTTTACCAATTGTAGAACTATTAGAAACATTGCCATTTCTATTTGGCGCAGTTGTATAGTAAGTCACTGTATAACTGTCTTTTGAATTATCTGGGAATGTATAATCAATATTTTTACCATTTGGAGTGATTGTTTTTATAATATGTCCTGAACTATCAGTTATCTCTATATTTCCTGAGAATTCAATACCTTCTGGAAGTGTATCTTCCAAATGATAACCACTAATATTCTGTTTTCCTGCATTAACATTAATCTGCCATTTGATTAATCCAGTAGACTGATCATACCAGCCTCCCTTAGAAATCATTGTCTTAGAAATTTCGGTAGTTGTACCAGCCCATCTATCAACATATTTATTAGATGCACAAGCATTATTTTGGATTTTAGATGATCCATCTGTTTTAGTATTGCTTTCTTCTACATTCGCACTATATTCAACAATATACTGCTCACCTTTTTCTAGTTTATCTAGATTATCATATGTAAAAGTCTGCTGACCATTAGTTGTTTTTATACTTGGTTCTTTATCAGTTACTTCCGTCCTTGTACCACCTGCTGATACTTTATACAGTTTCATGCTACTTTGATCATATGTGCCCTTCGCATTTGTATTAGATACAAAGCTATCTGTGATTGTTAATGTTTCACCTGTTCCATTCCTTGTAGAGGCTACAATTTGATAATTGATTTTTGATTTATCTTCACTAAGTTGTGCTTGTTTCCTTAAATCTAAATCATAATTATCTTTCTTTTTAGTAACGATAATCTTTTCTGTATCATTTCCAAAGCTAATTTCATTCTGATCACCATCACCAGTTTTGGAAATAGTACCTTCAAATTGAATATCGCCAATAAAAGCTTCACCATCCGCAAAATCATCATTAAATTCAATAAGAATTTTTCCATCTGTATTGATGATATAATGTCCTACTACCTCACCACGCTGCATTACCTTACCTCTATGTTCTTCCGTAGGCCTAACACCATCTGGGAGCTGGTAATAGATAACCTGGTTGTTTTCATGTACAGTATTTGGTGGTAATTGATAACTTAAACTCACCTGTACCTGATCGCCATCAGTAAAGGTATTGTTTTCTACCTTCTCCCAATGACCATTCACATTTTTCATAACAGTAGCACAAGTTAAGTAATTCCCAAAATCTACCGATTGATCTGTTGTTTCAATATTACCTGTTTGTATTTCTTCTTCATTTTGATAATTATCTGAAGCAGTATAAGTCGCATAGTTACTTGCAGTAACAACCTCTTCCACTGCCTGTTCATTCATCTGATTAGTAACTTTTGTTTCAACAGGTTGTTCAATATACTTATTTAATTCAATTGTCTTTTTATTAAATGAGATTGTTGAAGTACCGTTTGTATCATATGTAATATGAGATGAATCTGTATCCAATACCAATGCTATCTTTAATTCTGTTTCAGCATTCGTATTGATCTGTTCTTCATCAAAACTCATAGTCAATACATTATTCTTAATCTCATAGCTACCAATAGAATTCACTAGATCATCTTCTAGATATAGCTTATTTGCTTGAACATCTTCTACCTTTAGCTGTTCTGGTAAGCTATAAGTCAGTGTTTCATTCTTTACAATTGTATTATCTGTTTCTTCTATTCTAGCAAGTGTCCCTTGAGGAATAGCTGCTTTAATAGTGATAGAAAGAGGTGTATTGTCTTTAAGATGTACATCAGCTGTGTAATCCTTCATAGCACCTTCTTCTTGATACTGTACAGTCGTATCTGTAATCAATGATGTAAAATCATCCATTCTTGCATTATTAAGACAAAAGAATGAAGTTGCTATTATTAACACCATACCAAAAATAAACATGATTTTCTTTCTGTTTATTCCATTATATTTTCTCATTTTAATTTCCCCTTTCTTTATAAAACAGAAAAACGAATAACCGGATAAACTCTTAAAACGACCTTGCCTACAATTTGATTTTGATCAATAGCACCTAAGTCACGCATTCTTGAATCTATTGCATGAGTTCTATGATCTCCTAATACAAATATATGTCCTTGTGAGACTGTATAAGGAAATATTTCATCACGTAGTGGATTATCTTTTCTGCTTTGTATATAGTTTTCTTCTAACTTTTTATCATTCACAAATATATAGCCATTCTGGTCAATGTTTACTTTATCTCCTTCTAACGCAATTACTCTTCTTACCAGAAGTTTATTATTGTAATTAAATGCAATGAGATCTCCCTGTTTGAAAGACTTTGTTTTTCTAACATATACAACATCATTATTGACAAGCGTTGGATTCATTGAATCCCCTTCGACCTTAAAAAAAGAACAGAAGCTTGTTATAATGAACATCACAATACAAATAACTATTAGGCTAATAAATATATAACGTTTTTTCATAAAGTTACCTTTTAAAATCGTAATATTTTTTTCTATGTAAATAAGATAACACAATCAAAAAAATAATGTAACCGCATACACTATATAGGTTACATATTTCTCATTAGGTTACGACATTAGTTTTCTATTTTCATAAATAAAAATATTTATTATACGTTTTTTCATAAATTTGTGGCTTTTTTAAATCACTTATATTTGTATTTTTCATAAGCGAAAAAATAACCGCCTTTTACAAGACGGTTACATATATTTTATTATGATATTATTTTATCACTTCATCCGTTAATTTTTCTAATGTATAAAGCATTGGTACTCCAGATTCAACCTGTCCAACCTTCATAATTCCATTAGAAGCATAAATAGTCAAATCACATAATTGACTAAACTTACCTATATGCGCTAATGAAATCATAATAATAGTATAATTTTTACTCTTATATCTATTGATTTGATCAAATATCACTTTCTGATAAAAATCATTGTAAATGATCAAAATAACGGAATGAGTTCCTTCTGGTACTTCTAATATGGGATAGTTGACATCATCGATGCCATAACAATAAAACCCTGCTCGACAAAATCGTCGGGCGGTATATTTCGCAATATCCCTACATACACCTAAACCAAGAATTTGAAATGAATCAGCACCTTTAATCAGATCAGCTGCTTTTTTAAGTCTATCTAAATAATCATTAGATTTTATATGCTCCACAAAACCTTCAATATCGTTTATTTCATAATTTTCTCCATTTCCCCGCGCCTTTGTTGCGCGGACACAAATATATAACCAAACTCAAATCCCCCAAAACTCTAGTGTGCATCTCGATATAATAGTATAATCAAAGAGAGGTGGTATAC
>NZ_JACRWG010000042.1:0-23818 GCF_014306455.1 Catenibacterium faecis | reverse complement strand
CTGTATCGTATGGGAATAAACTATCTTGCAGATAGCCAAGTACCTAATACAGTTGTAACAGAGTAAACTCTGCTACAAAGGGTGCTGTCAACCACCCTATGATGTAACGCCACTTTAGATAGCAATATCTATTGGGGTTAAAGGTCGGAGGTGTAAACCGTTAATACGACTGGGCAGTTACAAGCCCATGACCTTTAGGTCGTGGGTAGTTGACAAAGGAGAAAATATGCTGAATACATCATTATTAGACAAAAAAAAGAAATATCTCCTAGGCGTATCAGGTGGTCCTGATTCTATGGCACTTCTTGATATGATGCATGAATATTCAATCTGTGTGGCTCATGTAAACTATAATCTTCGAGATGATACAGAAGAGGACTACAAGGTTGTTCATGATTACTGTAAAGCACATAATATTCCTTTTTACTATAAGGAATTTACACCAGATGATTATGTGAAAGGAAACTTCCAGACTGTTGCAAGAGATATGCGTTATGCTTTTTATCAGGAAGTATATAAGAAGGAACAATGTGATGCGTTATGCTTAGGACATCAAAAGGATGATGTGATTGAAACTATTTATATGCACTTGGAACGTGACTCTCATCCTGATTATTTAGGTATCCAGGAAGTCTCTGAACGCTTAGGTATGACTATTATTAGACCATTACTTCATGTGACTAAACAAGAATTACGTGATTATTGTGATGAACATCATATTTTGTTTCATGATGACTATACTAATTTCCAGACAGAGTTCACAAGAGACCGTATCCGTAATACAATCTTAAATCAGTATACAGACTCACAAAAAGAAGAACTCTTGAAAAAGGGTGAAGAATACAATAAGAAACAGGCAATAAAAAAACAAGAAGTAGACAAATTCCTCACTGAACCACTTGACTATACATTGGTTCCAAAAGAACTTCTTCCAGATGTACTCTATGCTTTATTAAAGAAACATATAGAAGTATCGAAGATTTCTCATCATCTCATTGATGAAATCATCCATCAGATTCAATCCTCTAAACCTAATATTCAAATGCCTATTGGTGTTAATGAGGAGTTCATAAAAGAATATAATAATGTATACATTCGTAAATCTATAAAACAAGTAGATTATACGTATAGAATAGATCATAGACAGAACTTCGACTGTCCTTATTTCAAGATTCGAGCACAGGGAGAATTGAATGATGGTATCCCTGTCAAGGATGAAGACTTTCCACTCACTATTCGTAATATGAGACCAGGCGATCGTATGGAAACAGCAGGGGGCACTAAAAAGGTTTCTAGACTTTTTATTAATGCGAAAATTCCCTCACCATTACGACGTTATTGGCCAGTTGTATTAGATTGCCGTGGAAATATTCTTTTGGTCCCGGGAATTGCGAAAAACAAGGAGTATTTGTCTATCAATCCAGATTTGTTTGTGATAAAATAACAACGACTATACTAGGAGGTACGGTTCGATGCATAAGGACATGAAAGAAATATTATTTACACAGGAACAGATTTCTGAACGCTGTAAAGAATTAGGCGCACAGATCTCAAAAGATTATGAAGGTAAGAAGATTCTTCTTATTGGTCTTTTAAAGGGATCTATTCCATTCCTAGCAGAACTTTCTAAATATATTGAGGGCGATGTATATTTTGATTATATGTCAGTCAGCAGTTATAAAGGAACTGAATCTGGAACTATTCATATTAAGAAAGACGTTGATATCGATGTCAAAGGTATGGATGTATTAATCGTAGAAGACATCCTTGATACAGGTAAAACATTGGATACTGTTACACATATGTTGAAAGATCGTGGTACAGCATCTTGCGAAATCGTTACTATGCTTGATAAACAGGAAGCAAGAAAGTATCCTGTACAGGCTAAGTATGTTGGTTTCCCTGTACCAGAATTATTTGTGGTTGGTTATGGTCTTGATTTTGATCAGAGATTTAGAAACCTACCATATATTGGTGTCTTAAAAGAAGAATGTTACCAGTAAGGAGTTTATGATGAAGAAGAATAACAAAACATTATTTAAAGCTATTCTTCCTTGGGTCATCGTATTATTATTGTTGAGTTCATTATTCCCATTCTTATTGAATAATGGTGGTAGTAAAGAATTAACTTATTCACAATTCATGACAGTAGTAAAAGATAAAAAGATAAATAACGTGACTATTACACCTAATAGTTTTGTAACCAAGGTAGAAGGTAGCTACAAGAAGAACTCTAAGGGCGATAAAGTGAACTTTACAACTATCGTTCCTAAGACAGACAAAGAATTAGATTCATTAACACAGATTCTTGAAGACAAGAATGTCAAGATTAAGGTCACTGATTCAGAAAGTGATAACATGATCTGGAATATACTAGGTTCCATCCTTCCATATGTAATATTGTTTGGTGGTATGTTCTGGGTATTCAAGAACTTTAATGGTGCTGCAGGAGGCAACAATAAGGCCTTTGAATTTGGAAATTCTCGCGCTAAGCTAGAAAGAAATTCTAAGACTCGTTTTACAGATGTTGCAGGTGCAGATGAAGAAAAAGAAGAATTAACAGAACTTGTTGCATTCTTAAAGAACCCTAAGAAGTTTACTGAAATGGGTGCTAAAATTCCTAGAGGTGTTCTATTAGTAGGTCCTCCAGGTACAGGTAAAACATTATTAGCACGTGCTGTTGCAGGTGAAGCAAACGTTCCATTCTATTCTATTTCTGGTTCAGAATTCGTAGAAATGTTCGTTGGTGTTGGTGCTGGCCGTGTAAGAGATATGTTTAAGAAGGCAAAAGAAAATGCGCCTTGTATCATCTTTATTGATGAAATTGATGCCGTAGGTCGTCAGAGAGGTACTGGTGTTGGTGGTGGACACGATGAACGTGAACAGACATTAAACCAGTTACTTGTAGAAATGGATGGTTTTGAAGGTAACGAAGGTGTTATTATCCTTGCAGCTACTAACCGTGCAGATGTTCTTGACCCTGCTTTATTACGTCCAGGACGTTTTGATAGACAGATCAGAGTATCTAACCCTGATAAACGTGCAAGATCTCAGATCTTGAAGGTTCATGCAAGAAATAAACATTTTGCGCCAGATGTTGATTTTGATAACATCGCTCAGCGTACTCCTGGATTCTCAGGTGCAGAACTTGCGAACGTATTAAATGAAGCAGCATTACTTGCAGTAAGAAGCGGTCATCAGATGATCACATTAAGTGATGTCGATGAAGCGATTGATAGAGTTATTGGTGGTCCAGCTAAGAAGTCTAGAAAATATACTGAACATGAAAGAAAGCTTGTTGCTTATCATGAAACTGGACATGCGATTATTGGTTTGACATTAGAAGATGCCAACCAGGTACAGAAAGTCACAATTGTACCACGTGGTGATGCAGGTGGATACAACTTGATGACTCCTAGAGAAGAAACTTACTTCTCAACTAAGAAACAGTTACTTGCAACTATTACAGGTTATATGGGTGGTCGTACGGCTGAAGAAATCTTCTTTGGTGATGTATCATCAGGTGCTCATAACGATATTGAACAGGCTACACGTATTGCTCGTATGATGGTTACAGAACTTGGTATGAGTGAACTTGGTCCAATTAAGTATGACAGTGGTGATAATGCAGTATTCTTAGGTCGTGACTATTCACAGTTAAGTAATACACATTCTGGTCAGATCGCATTTGAAATTGACCAGCAGGTACGTAAGATCATCGAAACAGCACATGCTCAGGCAACTGAAATCATCAACAATAATAAAGACAAAATGGATATTATTGCGAATGCATTGCTTGAACATGAAACATTGAATCATGAACAGATTCAGTCTTTATATAACACTGGTAAGATGCCAGAAACTTATGATGGAACAGAAGAACATGTTGAATCTAACGATGACAACAATAACACTCCTGAACCACCTAAGGCTGATCCAGAAGATGATTTACTAGATGAAATGAAATAAGCGCTTTGCGCTTATTTTCATTTAGGAGGTAATAAAATGCAGCGTAGATTTATGGTAAGACTATTAGTAGGTATTATTGTTATTAGTATGATTTTGCCTTTAGTAAGCTATTTTGCGATAGGGAGATGAGATAAATGAAAGATTATTTAGTACGTGGACTCGTTAATTCAAAGAACTGTCGTGTTTTTGCCTGTACAACAACTAACCTTACAAATGTTGCACAGCAGAATCATAACTTATGGCCTTGTGCAAGTGCTGCACTTGGACGTATGATGGCAGTCACTTTAATGATGGGTGCTATGAATAAGAATAAAGAAAAGATGACAGTAGTCATCAACGGTGGTGGACCAATCGGTACAATGCTTTGTACAACACATTCTGATGGTAAAATCAAAGGTTTTGTATCTAATCCAGAAGTTCACTATACATACAACGATACAGGTAAGCTTGCAGTAGGCTTATGTGTAGGTAATCAGGGTACTATCCAGGTTACTCGTGATATGGGATTAAAGGAACCTATTACATCTAGTTCTCCATTACAGACTGGTGAAATTGGTGATGATTTCTCTTATTACTTCATGTTATCAGAACAGGTACCATCAGTTGTTGCAGTAGGTGTTCTTGTAGAAGAAGACAATACTGTAAGAAGTGCAGGTGGTTATATTATTCAGTTATTACCAGAAGCAACTGAAGAAGATATTGCGTATATTGAAGATAAGATCAAGAATACACCACCAGTATCACAGTTATTAGATGAAGGACATACTCCAGAAGAAATCTTAAAGATGATCTTTGAGGATGTCGAAATCCTAGATACACAGGATTTATCATTTGAATGTGATTGTAGTAAAGAAAAGATGGGAGAAGCCTTAGCTACACTTCATACAAAAGATCTAGAAGACATGATTAATGAGGATCATGGCTGTGAGATTACATGTCAGTTCTGTAATACACATTATCAGTTCAGTGAAGATGAATTAAAGGAAATACTTAAAAAACGCCAGTAAAATGGCGTTTTTTTACACTGTCTGGTATTATACAAAGATCAGTTAACATATATCATGGAAGGGAATAGAATTGAATAATTGATCTTTTTAGAATTGTATGACAGTTTCCTCCTTTCAATAACTAGTATAGAAGATAAATTTATACTAAATATCTATATATTATGGAGAAATATGTGTCGCATTAATGGAGTGCTTTGACTGGACATTCTTTTGTACATTCATAACAAAGAATACAGTCAGTGCCGTTTTTACGTCTACGTGATTCATTGTTGACTTCGACATTCATTGGACATACCTTTAAACATTTATTACAATGAACACATTTATTCTCATCGCAATGTACACGTAGGAGTGAATAATAACTCATAGGCCTAAGAAATACTGTAATAGGACACAAATACTTGCAGAATGCACGATTATCTTTAAATATATAGGCAAGTGCAATACCCGCAATATAGTAAAAGGCGTTACCTAGAAGAAATAGATAGAACATGATCTTTTCTAGATGAGCGACTTTCATTAAGAATAATCCTGATACCAATGCAAGAGAACATACAAACATTACATAACGTAGTATACCTAGTTTTTTAACTCTTGGTTTCTGTGGTCTTTTAAAAGGTAAGAAGTTAAGGATCATAGCTGTCCAGCAGGCGTAACCACACCATCCTCGCCCAAATATAAGAGGTCCAAAAATCTTCGCAATCGCATAGTGAATAGTGGCTGCTTCAAATGTACCTAAAAATAAATAGTACCAGAAGCCTTCAATCTGCATATTTTCTTGAGAAATAATACCTAAATACAACAACATATAACTGCCTACTGCTAGTTGCACAAAATGTCTTGCATAGTTCTTTCCGGCAGTAAATAATGCAGTCCCTAAGGCAAGACAAGTGCCTATATAGCTGAAGTTCAACATGTAAAATAAATTATCTTTAGTGAGCCATAAAGTAATCGCAATCATCTCAAATAATATAAACATGATTATAGAGAAAGTGTATTTTCTTTTCATCTTCATTCCTCCCTTATATTCATCTTAAAATGTACGAATTAAAACTACAATCATATTCCTATAAAATATACAAAAAGGAGCAGGAAGGGAAAACCTGCTCCTTATGTCCTATTAGTAAAATAGGGAAGGGAATGAAAACGATATATATTATTGAAAGGATCGGGAACTTCCTTTCACAACTCATAGTATAAAGATAATTTATCTTTGTATTGTGTCAGGAATATGGTATATTTTGTGATGGTGATGAAAAAATGTTGAAAATTGGAAACGTAGAAATAAAACATCCTATTATCATGGCTCCTATGGCAGGTATCACAAATGTCGCTTACCGTAGACTTGTAAAAGAGTTTGGTGCAGGACTTGTAGTATCTGAAATGGTCAGTGATAAAGCGTTATGTTATGGAAATCAAAAGACAATTGATATGCTTGCAGTAGGTGAAGATGAACACCCTATGAGTATGCAGATTTTTGGTGGTGAAGTAGAGACTATGGTCAAAGCTGCCAAGTTTGTAGAGGAACATTCTGATTGTGATATTATTGATATTAATATGGGATGCCCTGTAAATAAGGTATTAAAGGCTCATGCAGGCAGTTATTTAATGCAGTATCCAGAACTTGCATATGATATTGTGAAGGCTGTCGTAGAAGCAGTGAATGTACCAGTGACTGTTAAGATGCGTATTGGTTATGACATGAAGCATATTAACTGTGTAGAAATGGCACAATTAATGGAAAAAGCAGGGGCAAGTGCAGTAGCTATTCATGGTCGTACACGTTCACAGATGTATGAAGGGCATGCAGACTGGTCATGGATTAAAAAAGTAAAAGAAGCAGTCAGCATTCCAGTTATTGGGAATGGTGATGTCAGAACACCTGAAGATGCGAAAAGAATGATGGAAGAAACAGGCTGTGATGCTGTCATGGTTGGTAGAGGTGCTTTAGGTAATCCATTTGTGATTCGTAGAATGGTGAAATATCTAGAAGAGGGTATTCTAGAAGAAGAGCCAGACTATCATGCACGTATTCAGTTATGTATTGATCATGCCCATCGTTTAGTAAAAACGGAAGGTGAAAAGAATGCGATTAGACAAATGCGTGGACAGGCTCCTTGGTATGTCAAAGGGTTAAGAGGTTCAGCAAAAATCAAGAATCATTTAACACAGATGAATACATTAGAGGAATTAGAAACAATTCTAAAAGACTTTGAGAAAGAACTAGAAGGTGAGTAATCATCTTCTTTTTGTTTTATAATAGAGTAAAGGAGATGATTTTATGTCTGTACTTTATGCAATGTGTGTCCCTCATCCTCCATTAATTATTCCTGAAATAGGTCAAGGAGAAGAGAAAACCATTAGTAACACAATACAATCTTATGAATCTATTATGAAATATGTATCTACTCTTCCAATAGAAACAGTGATTGTGATCAGTCCTCATGCGATCGCCTATAGTGATTATATTCATATATCTCCAGGTATTCATGCATCAGGAGACTTTAGTCAGTTTCATGCAGGAAATGTAAGAATAGAAGTGGATTATGATACAGAACTTGTAAAGAAGATCACTCAATCTGCCAAGAAGCATCAAATATTTGCAGGAACATTAGGAAAAGATGATGATTTAGATCATGGCACAATGATTCCTCTTTATTTCTTAAATAAGTATCTAAAGGACTATAGAGTTGTAAGAATAGGAATATCTGGTTTATCTCCTCTTACTCATTATCGCTTTGGACAATGTATTAAAGAAGTAGCGGGAGATAAGAATGTTTTATTAATTGCGAGTGGTGATTTGTCTCATCGTTTAAAAGAGGATGGTCCTTATGGTTATAAAGAAGAAGGACCGCTCTTCGATCATGATATTATTACAGCATGGAAGAATAGTGACTTTATGCGTTTTCTAACATTTGATCCCATCTTTACTGAAGCAGCTGCTGAATGTGGACTCAGATCATTTCAAATCATGGCAGGTGCTTTAGATCAAAAAAAGATTAAAACAAACTTTTATTCTTATGAAGGACCATTTGGAGTAGGTTATGGTATATGTGGCTTTGAAATATGTGGTGAAGATCTAACTCGTGATATAGGAAACCAATATGAAAAGAAGATGCAGGAAGAAGTCAAAAAGATCAAAGAACATGAAGATGGCTATGTCAAACTGGCTAGAACCACAATAGAACATTATGTAAGAGAAAAAGTAGAAATCATTCCAGAAGTCACAAAAGAGATGAAAAGACGTGCTGGTGTCTTTGTATCTATTCATGAAGAAGGGCGTTTAAGAGGCTGTATTGGTACTTTTATGCCTGTACAGGATAATATTGCCTTAGAAATAGTACATAATGCGATCAGTGCATGTAGTGAAGATCCACGCTTTGATCCTATTACAGAAGAAGAACTTGATAATCTCATTATCTCAGTCGATATATTAGGAGAAATAGAACAAGTAGAAGATATCAGTACATTAGATCCTCATATCTATGGTATTATAGTATCCCATGGTTCTAAAAGAGGTTTACTCCTACCTGATTTAGAAGGTGTGGATACAGTGACTGATCAGATTCAGATAGCTTGTCATAAAGCAGGTATTCATGAAGGAGAGAAGATCAAGATAGAAAGATTCAAGGTGATTAGACATGATTAGATGTGATTTATGTCCTCATCATTGTGTATTAAAAGAAGGACAGACAGGATTCTGTCATCAAAGAATAAATAAAGAAGGAAGCATAGTACTTAAAGACTATGGTGCTATTACATCACTGTCTTTAGATCCTATTGAAAAGAAACCTCTTTATCATTTCTATCCTGAAACACAGATATTATCTGTAGGTTCTTATGGCTGTAATATGAAATGTCCTTTCTGTCAGAACTATACAATATCACAGGATAGAGGTTCTTCTATACAGGTGCATACAACACCTGAAAAACTTGTAGAAGTGGCCTTAGATTTAAAAAAAGAAGGGAATATCGGTATTGCGTTTACTTATAATGAACCAATGATCAGTTATGAGTTTATTTATGATACTTTTGTATTATGTAAGAAGCATGATTTAAAGACTGTTATTGTCTCTAATGGAATGATAGAAGAGAAATACATAAAGGAGCTCTTGCCATTAGTAGATGCATGGAATATTGATTTAAAAGGATTTAGAGAAGATATTTATAAGATACTCTCTGGTGATTTAGAAACAGTAAAGAAGAGTATTCAAATAGCTTCATCAAGTCATCTGGAAGTCACTTCTTTGATTGTACCTGGTATTAATGATAGTCTCAAAGATATGGAAGAAGAAGCAAAGTGGTTAGCGTCTATTGATTCGAATATTGTGTTACATATCACACGTTATTTTCCTGAGTATCATTATCATGAATCTCCTACATCTATAGAACTTATTAACCAAATGATAGAAGTGGCTAAGAAATATTTGAAGAATGTATATAGAGGTAATTGTTAGATGTTTAATGAAGAAAAAATTAAAAGCTTTAGTACAACAGATATGCGTATATATAACTATATATTGAAGCACAGCATTCAATTCCCTTATATGAGTATAAGAGAACTCGCAGATGAAATTCCTACATCTACAGCTTCCATTATGCGCTTTGTGAAAAAGATGGGATATGACAGTTTTCCGGAATTAAAATATGCTTATAAGAAAGAAGAAAAAGAAGTTTCTCTTCATATGGTCAATGACCTAGATGAAACTATCGACTGTTTAAAGAAGTTCAGTACGCCTTATTATCAGGATTTATTCAAAGAAGTAGCCTATATACTTGGTAATGCGAATATGATTATTTTTGATGGCATGGGTGATTCAGCTAAGATTGCGGAATATGCAGCAAGACGCTTTTCTACCAATGGTTTCTTTAGTGCAGCCTTAACAGATCCTTATCAGGGGGTATCTATGGATGGCACAAATATTGTGGTTGTCATGTTATCTGTTTCAGGAGACACACCGGAACTTATTAGAAAAGCCAATGGCTATAAGCAGGCGGGAAGTACTTTAATCACAATTACTGTTTCTGATGATAATACACTTGTGAAAATGAGTGATTATCATATCAGCTACTATATTAATGACGTAAGAACAGATGAGATGTCTCATACTACGCAGGTACCTGCATTAAGTATTATTGAAATACTTTCTAATATGACATTGCATATGTGTTACAATACGTTACAATAATGAAACATTTTGCAGATAATGCATACTATTCAAGGAGGGCTTCAAGCCCTTTTTTTATTTGTAATCCTCTGATAGAATCAATTACGAAAAACGAAATCGTTTTCAACATCGGCCGAATTAAATAAGAAGAGGAGAAACAAAATGGAAGCAATTCAAAGCTTTATGGAACGTTACTTCGTACCATTAGCTGCAAAAATCAATGGTCAGCGCCATGTGGCAGCCGTGCGTGATGCGTTCACTTTATCATTCCCACTTACAATGGGTGGGTCAATGGTTTTACTTATTAACTATGTATTATTAGATCCTAGCGGATTCATCGCAAAATTACTTCACTTAGGTGATTTAATTCCAAACCTAGCTCAGTACCAGGCTGTTTTAAGTTCTGTTATCAATGGTACAACTAATATCTTATCAATCCTAATTGCATTCTTAGTGGCTTATCAGTTAGCTCAGGAAATGGGTGGAGATAAAGTATTATGTGGTATTACATCTCTTTCAGCTTTCTTTATTCTTTATCCTGCTGCTCAGGCATTTGCAGGTAAGAATGCAGGAACTGGTTTAACAACTACTTACCTTGGTGCACAGGGATTATTCGTTGCATTATTAGTAGGTCTATTAACTACAGAATTATTAACTCGTTTTGGAAATAATGAAAAATTAAGAATCAAGATGCCAGAAATGGTACCACCTGCAGTGGCTCAGTCATTTAACTTATTAATCCCAATGATGTTAGTACTTGCCATCATGGGTGTATTAAACTACTTATTCTCAATGATTACTCCTGAAGGTATTCAGGTTGTTGTTTATAACGCTATCCAGGCTCCATTAACATCTCTTGGAAGCTCTATGGGTACAATCATCGTATTCGTATTAGTACAGCAGTTATTATGGATCGTAGGTATCCATGGTCCTAACACTTTAAATGCATTACGTTCAGTTATCTTTACAGAACAGTTAAACGCAAACCTTGCTTATGTTGCAGCTCATGGTTCTGCATGGGGTGCACCTTACCCAGTTAACTGGGGTTCAATCAACGATGCATTTGGTAATGGTGGAGGATCAGGTGCAACACTTGGTTTAATCCTTGCAATGTTTATCGTAGGTAGAAAGAATAAAGGTGAATTCTCTATTTGTAAGATGTCATTAGTTCCAGGACTATTCAACATCAATGAACCAATCATGTTCGGTTTACCAATTGTTATGAACCCAATGTATGTTATTCCATTCATCTTAGCACCAATCGTATGTAACCTCATTGGTTATTTCTGTGTATGTGTCATTAAGATTATCCCACCAGTCGCTTATTCAGTTGCTTGGACAACTCCAGGATTCTTAACACCATTCTTAGGATCAGGTGCTAACAACATTATGGCATTAGTTATCGGTATTCTTTGCTTAGTCGTAAGTACTTTAATTTACTTACCATTCGTTGCAGCAAGCACAAGAGCCGCTATCAAGAAAGAAGCAGAAGAAGCAGGAGAAAACAATGCGTAAAGACTTCTTATGGGGTGGAGCAGTTGCTGCACATCAGGTAGAAGGTGGATTTAATGAAGGTGGTAAAGGACCAAATGTCTCAGATATGATGACAGTTGGTTCTGCCACTACTCGTAGAAAGATCACTAAAACAATTGAACCTGATCAGTTCTACCCAAATCATACAGCGATTGATTTCTATCACCACTATAAGGAAGATATCGCTTTATTTAAAGAAATGGGATTTAAATGTTTTAGAACATCTATTTCCTGGGCAAGAATCTTCCCAATGGGAGATGAAGAAACACCAAATGAAGAAGGTTTAAAGTTCTATGATGATATGTTTGATGAACTATTAAAGAATGGTATTCAGCCAGTCATCACATTATCACACTTTGAAATGCCTTATCATTTAGTTGAAAAATATGGTGGATGGAGAAACAGAAAGATGATTACATTCTTTGTAAGATTCGCAAAAGTATGTTTCGAAAGATACCACAATAAAGTTAAATACTGGATGACATTCAATGAAATCAACAACCAGGCGAACTATGAAGCAGACGTAGCTGTATTTACTAACTCAGGTATTATATTTGAAGAAGGTGAAGACAAAGAACGTACTGTTTATCAGGCAGCACATTATGAGCTTGTTGCAAGTGCAATGGCTATTAAAGAAGGACATGCTATTGATCCTTCTATGATGATCGGATGCATGATTGCGATGACAACTATTTATCCTTATTCATGTAATCCAGATGATATGTTGAAGGCAGTAGGTGCAAACCATAAGCGTTTCTGGTATATGGATGTTCATGCAAGAGGACGTTATCCAGGTTATATGAAGTCTTTCTTTGAAAGAAAGAACTTCAATCTAGATATTACTGAAGAAGACTTAGCTGTTCTTCCTCAGGGTACAGTAGATTATATTGGATTTAGTTATTATATGTCATTTGCGGTTAAGGGTGATGGAGATGTCAACCTTGACTATAATGAAGAAACAGATTTATGTGATAACCCATATATTTCAAAGACTGAATGGGGATGGCCAATTGATGCGAAAGGTTTAAGATATAGCTTAAACTGGATGTACGATCGTTACAACCTTCCTCTATTTATTGTAGAAAATGGCTTTGGTGCAGTGGATCAGATGGTAGATGGAAAAGTACATGACCAGTACCGTATTGATTACCTTAAAGCGCATATCGAAGAAATGAAAAATGCAGTAGATATTGATGGTGTAGACTTATTAGGTTATACTGTATGGGGATGTATTGACTGTGTTAGCTTTGGTACGGGTGAAATGAAGAAACGTTATGGTTTCATTTATGTAGATAAAGATAATGCAGGTCAGGGAACACTTGCAAGAAGCAAGAAGGATTCCTTTGAATGGTATAAGAAAGTAATAGAAAGTAACGGAGAAAAATTATGAAAAAATACTTAGTTCTAGATGTTGGCGGCAGTGCTATTAAATATGCAGTAATGGATGCAGAAAAGAATATATATGAAAGAGGTAAGGTGCCTACTCCCTTAGATTGCCTTGATTCATTTGTAAATAGCGTTCAATCTCTTTATAATACATATTCTGATGTATCTGGTATTGCGATGAGTATGCCGGGAAGAATTGATCCTAATAAGGGTTATTGTTACACTGGTGGAGCTTTAACTTATATTCATGATATAAATATGGCAGAATTACTATCTGAGCATTGTGGTGTAAGAGTCACAATTGGTAATGATGCAAAATGTGCCGCTAACGCAGAACTAGGTTTTGGTAGTCTTCGAGATATTCAGGACGGCGCTGTAGTGATTCTTGGCACAGCTATTGGCGGTGCTTTAATTAAGGATCATAAGGTATTAAGTGGATGTAGATTTGGTGCAGGTGAATTTTCTAATATCATCACTGATTACCATAAGCCATTTAATGGTGATACATCTTGGTATGCAAGTAATGGAATCAATGGATTACTGTTACATATCCAGGAAGCATTAGAAACAGAAGAAAACTATACTGGTGAAGAAATCTTTGAAATGGCAAATAATGGAAATGAAGCTGTTTTAAAAGGATTAAATCAGTTCTGTTTAGAAACTGCAGTACAGATCTACAACATCAATCAGATCTTTGATTGTGAAAAAGTGGCGATTGGTGGAGGTATTAGTGCACAGCCATTACTATTAGAACTTATCAAAAAGAACTTTGATGAAATCTATAATTCATGTTATGCAAGCACATTGCCACCAGAAATCGTAGTCTGTGAATATCGTAATGATGCGAACTTAATAGGTGCTTTATATCAGCACTTAAATTAATAAAGGAAGATGATAAGATGTGGAATAAATTAAGAAATGAACCTGTGAATAAAACAGGTTATATCAAACGTATAATCGCTTATGGTATTGATTGGTATTTAGGAAGTGTCTTATCATCACTTCCTCTTATTCTGTTATATATGTCTCTTCATAAGGATGCTGTCTATATTCCTCAGCAGTTATCTATATTTAAGGGATATTATCAAGTAATTGCAGGTGTTCTTTCACTTTCAGTTGCATTTGTGTACTATGTAGTATTACCTATAATCTGGAAAGGACAGACTTTAGGTAAAAAACTATTAGGATTAAAGATTGTGAATGACAACTATCAAGAAGTGAATGTGAAACAACTGATCATCAGACAGGTTATTATGATCTTCTTAGTTGAAGGAAGTATTTATACATGTAGTAATATGCTTCATCAGTTAGTCAATGTATTAACTGGATACAATATTGCCTCTATCTGGAGTAAAGTAGGACTCGTTATTACTATATTATCTGGAATACTTGTGATTATCTTAAAGTCTAAGAAATCATTACATGATATTGTCTCACATACACTTGTTGTAGATATTAAGTCAGAAGACTACAGGAATATGTTGTTGAGTATTGAAAAGAAAAAGAAGAAACAGAATAAGAAAATGAAAAAGAGATTTGCATAAAGTGTGATAAAATACCTTTTGGAGGTATTTTATGGTTACGGTAGATCAAATGAATCAATTAAGTGATTTAGAATTAGATATTTACAACTACATCATTTCTCATCGTCATGAAGTGATTCATATGAAACTTAAAGATTTATCTACAGATCTTCATGTATCTTCTTCTATGATTACAAGAGTAGCTAAAAAACTTGGTTATGAAGGATTCTTAGAATGGAAAGCAGAAATGAAACTGGATCAGGAAGATAAACCTATTCAAAACAAACGTGCTTTAAATTATATTCTCGATTATTTTAATCGAGTAGACAATAAAGAGTTTGATGATCTTATTCATCAAGCGGCTGAAATAATTGTGAATAGTCATGAGGTGATCTGTTCTGGCATTGGTCTAAGTGATGCGATTGCAAAGTTTGCGGCTTCTTTATTTAATCGTAAGGGAAAACGTACCATGTATAGTGGAGACTTCAGTGCCCGCTTTAGGGGGATGTATGATCAAAATGACTGTGCTCTTTTCTTCACGGTTTCAGGAGAAACAAGAGAAATCATTGATCGTATCAAAGACTTAAAAAAATATGATATCAAAATCATTGTAGTCACAAATAATGCTTCTTCCTCAGCTGCGAAGATGTCTGATTTAGCTCTTACGTACTATATGCCAAGTACCAAAAACAATGACTTTTATAGTTCAGCAACGCAGGTACCTGTTCTCTATATCATTGAGTCTATTGCGAATCTATTTATAGAATATGGAATTTACTAAAGAATGCTTGAAAGGCATTCTTTTATTTGTTTTAATGTTCTATGTTATGATATGAAAGAGGAACGCTATGAGGGAAAATCTAGAAAAGTATGGCGAAGTCATTGCTGGAAGTATTTTATTATCTTTAGGAATCTGGTTGTTTGTAACACCTAATGGCTTGAACTTTGGAGGTGTAATTGGTACATCACAGATTATCGAAGTTTTTGTAAGAAAACTTCTACCAATCCCTAAATCAATGAACATTGTAGGGATCATCAACTTCATGATTAATATTCCATTATTTATTATGGGGTATAGAATCTTGAACAGAGAATTCTGTGTTAAAACAGGTATGAGTGTTGTTGTACAGACTATCACATTATCTTTCTTACCTAACTTAACACATCCAATCATGCCCGATATGTTATCTAACTGTATCTTTGGGGCTATTATGTGTGGCGTTGGTGTAGGACTTGCCCTCAAAGGTAGTGGTAGTGCAGGTGGTATTGATATTGCGGGTGTGTGCTTATCTAAGACTAAACCAGGATTCTCGGTAGGGAAGTTATCAATGAGTTTGAATGCTGTTATTTTAACTTGCTGTGCATTTATCTTTGATTTACAGACTACACTGTATTCTATTATCTTTGTATTTGTATTGTATTTCATTAGCGACCATATCCATTATCAGAACATCAATGTGATAGCATTAATCTTCACTAAAGAAAAAGATATGAAGAATGTGATTATGGAAAAGACTGGTAGAGGTGTAACTTACTGGATGGGTAAGGGTGCTTATACAGAAAATGATCAATATATTCTTTATTGTGCAATCAATAAATATGAAGTGAAAACATTTAAGAAGATTGTATATGATATTGATCCACAGGCATTTGTGACTATTAGTGAGGATTCAGAAATCCTTGGTGGATTTGAAAAACGTCTATAGATAAATTAGATTGAATAAGGCTTGTAAAATGACCTTGACAACATATTTATTTATTGTCTATAATACTTGAGTAAAAGCTATGAACAGAAGAGTAATATCGATGGAACGCAGAGAGAATTCCTGGCTGGTGTAAAGGAATGGGGAAGTTGATATGAATAAAGACTGGGAGCTGTATTTTGGATCTAACGTGATAAAATAACGTGTTGCCGCGTTAAGGCTTAATGAGGTCTACTTATGTAGATGAATAAGGGTGGTACCACGGTTAACTCTCGTCCCTAGCGGATGAGAGTTTTTATATTCTAAAGAAGGAGAACACACATGGAAGAAAGAAAGTTTACTGATCAGGAATTAGTAAGAAGACAGAAGTTACAGGAACTTAAAGATCTTGGAATTGACCCATTTGGACAGAGATTTGATGTGACTGCTTATACTTCAGACATTAGAAAGAACTATAGCGATAAGACTGCAGAAGAATTAGAAGAAAGCAAACCAACTGTAAGTATTGCAGGTCGTATTGTCGCAAAGAGAAGAAAAGGTAAAGTATGCTTCATGAACCTTCTTGATAGAGATGGAAAAATCCAGTTATATATCAAGAAAGATACTGTTGGTGAAGATGTTTATGAATTAGTTAAGAAGAGCGATTTAGGTGATATTATCGGTATTGATGGTGAAGTATTCATGACTCATACTGGTGAATTAACTGTAAGAGTAGAAAAGTATACACACCTTACTAAGGCTTTAAGACCTTTACCAGAAAAGTTCCATGGTTTAACAGATACTGAAGAACGTTTCAGAAGAAGATATGTTGACTTAATCATGAATGATGAAGCACGTAAAGTAGCCTTCATGAGACCTAAGATTGTTCGTTCAATCCAGCATTATTTAGATGATAAAGGATACACAGAAGTAGAAACACCAATCATGAACTCTATTCTTGGTGGTGCTGCAGCTAAGCCTTTCATCACTCATTTCAATGCATTAGATAAAGATTTCTACTTAAGAATCGCAACAGAATTAAACCTTAAGAGATTAATTGTTGGTGGTATGGATGCCGTTTATGAAATCGGTCGTTTATTCAGAAATGAAGGTATGGACAGAACTCATAACCCAGAATTCACTACTATCGAAGTATATAAAGCATTCTCTGACCTTGAAGGTATGATGGACTTAACAGAAGGTATCATTGCGAATGCCGCAATGACTGTCAATGGTACTTATGATGTAGAATACAAAGGTCATTCTATTTCATTAGCACCTGGATTCAAGAGAATCTCTATGGTTGATGCAATTAAAGAAAAGACTGGTGTTGACTTTGGTGAACAGAAGACTTTTGAAGAAGCTAAGAAACTTGCTGAAGAACATGGTATTGAAGTAGAACCACATTTTGCATATGGTCATATTGTCAATGCATTCTTTGAAAAGTATGTAGAAGAAACAATTGTAGAACCAACATTCGTATATGGTCATCCAATTGAAATTTCTCCACTTGCAAAGAAGAACTTACAGGATCCTCGTTTCACTCAGAGATTCGAGTTATTCATCTGTGGTAACGAATATGCAAATGCATTCACAGAATTAAATGATCCAGATGATCAGTATGAAAGATTCGCAAATCAGTTAAAAGAAAAAGAATTAGGTAACGATGAAGCCAACGAAATGGATATGGACTATGTAGAAGCCCTTGAATACGGTCTTCCACCAACTGGTGGTATGGGTATGGGTATCGACAGATTAGTTATGTTATTAACTGGTCAGGAAACTATCCGTGAAGTTATCTTATTCCCACAAATGAAGTCATTAGATGGTGTAAATAAGAAAAATGATGTAAATAATACAGCTTCTGAAGCACCTGAAAAAAATGTAAAAACTGAGTCTGAAAAGATTGATTTTTCTAAGGTAAAGGTAGAGCCTTTATTTGAGGAATTTGTTGATTTTGATACATTCAGCAAGTCAGATTTCCGTGCAGTAAAGGTTAAAGAGTGTGTTGCAGTACCGAAGTCAAAGAAACTGTTACAGTTTACTCTTGATGACGGAACAGGCACAGACAGAACCATTTTAAGCGGTATTCATAGCTTTTATGAGCCGGAAGAACTGGTTGGAAAGACTCTTATTGCTATCACAAATCTTCCACCGAGAGCTATGATGGGCATTGACTCTTGCGGTATGCTCCTCAGTGCTATTCATGAAGAAGAAGGCGAAGAAAAGCTTCATCTTCTGATGGTTGATGACCACATTCCGGCAGGTGCAAAGCTCTATTAAGATGATGTAAAGATGTACCGTTTTACCAAATAGACGGGACGTACTTCATTTGATAAAAAACTGAAAAAACAGCGATTTACATCAAACTTACATCATTTGATGCAGAAATCGGTGCAAGCAAGAAAAAATCGCATAATTAGTGCAATGAGTGGGCAATTCCAATCGGAGTTGCCCATTTTTAAAACAAACAGAAATACAAATCGGAATTGACCGAATAAGTTAATCGTGCCATATGGCTTGATTATAAATACAAAGATAAAAACGCAATGTACATTAAAAATGTACTAGAGCTGGTAGGTAGCCCAGCCGTCCTATGCAAATAGGGTAAGTAACCTGCCCCTCCGGGTTGTCCATTCTTTGTTCAATTCATTTTAGGAGGGATTCTTATGGACAAAGCAAGTGGAAAACTGACGGTATATTTTGAAGAACCATTTTGGGTAGGTGTATTTGAACGTATTGAAGATGGTAAACTATCTGTGGCGAAGGTAACATTTGGTGCAGAACCAAAGGATTACGAAGTGCAGGAATATATTCAAAAATACTATTTTAGTTTGAAATTCAGTCCGGCTGTTGATACTGTTGTAAAAGATATAAAAAGAAATCCCAAAAGGATGCAACGTGAAGCGAAAAAACAGATGCAGGAAACAGGCATCGGCACAAAATCGCAGCAGACATTGAAATTACAGCAGGAACAGAATAAACAGGAGCGTAAAGTGAGGAGCCGTGAGAAAAAAGAAGCGGACGAACTGCGAATGTTTGAACTGAAACAGCAAAAGAAAAGAGAAAAGCATAGGGGACATTAGTCCCTTGGGCTTTTGCTCAAATTCTAATTTTTGAAACTGAGAAATCGGAACTTGTAGGTGTGATTGATGAAAATTATTGAAGTTAAAGAAAATAAAAAACAATATCTTGATTTGCTCCTATTAGCAGATGAGCAGGAAGATATGGTTGACCGTTATCTTGATAACGGCAAGATGTATGTACTTGATGATAATGGGGTCAAGTGTGAGTGTGTCATAACCGATAAAGAAAATGACATACTTGAAATCAAGAACATTGCGACAGTTCCAGAATATCAAGGGAAAGGTTATGCAAGAACCTTAATTGAGTTTATTGTTAATAATTACAGAGAGCAATATGCCATTCTACAAGTGGGAACAGGCGATAGCCCACTGACAATACCATTTTATGAAAAGTGTGGTTTTGTCCGTTCGCATATCATATCAAATTTCTTTATAGATAATTATGACCACCCAATCTATGAGAGTGGAATACAGTTGGTAGATATGGTGTATTTGCAAAGACCGTTATAATTTAAATTCAAGTTTATGGAGAGTCACCGTTATGATTAGAGAATTTCAAAGGGATGATATAAATAAAGTTGCAGATATATGGTTGGATACAAATATAAAGGCACATAATTTTATCCCCGCCGAATACTGGAAAAGCAATTTCAAATCAGTAAAAGAAGCGTTGTTACTAGCAGAGGTTTATGTGTATGAGTATGATACAGAAATACAGGGTTTTATAGGGTTGAATGATGAATATGTTGAGGGCATTTTTGTTTCTGGTGAAATGCAATCGCAGGGTATAGGTAAAATTCTGCTGAATTATGCAAAGGATAAAAGGAATAAGTTGCACTTGAACGTATACCAAAAGAACGCACGGGCAATATCTTTTTATAAGAGAGAAGGATTTGAGATTCAGCATAGTGGCTTAGATGAGGCTACCGGAGAAAAAGATTATGTAATGACATGGCAACACAAATAGAAATTCAAGTTTGCCAACTTGCCCTTTGAGAGAGGAGAAATCCTTTTCTCAAAGGGCTTTTTCTATTTATACGGATATTCGCAAACTACAAGATAAAGCCAAAACTTCATATACTCTAAGCACAAGGAGGTTGAGGTTTGGCTATGAACAACAGTTTAGCAGAAGTACACCCAGAGCTTATTACGGAATGGTCGGAGAAGAATTTACCGCTTACACCTGATGATATTACCTTTGGTTCAAATAAAAAAGTATGGTGGAAAGGTACTTGCGGACACGAATGGCAAACAAGCGTTAAGGCTCGTTCTAATGGAGAAAAATGTCCGATATGTTCCGGTGCGAGAGTGATTGCAGGTATTAACGATTTGGCGACATTAGAGCCGTTACTGGCAAAGCAGTGGTCAAAAAAGAATAAGATAAAACCGACAGAGGTTTCTATTGGTTCTCATAAGAAAGTGATATGGAGATGTAAAAAAGGTCACGAGTGGGAAGCTGTCGTTAAAAGCAGGACAATAAATAAAACGGGTTGCCCGTATTGCTCTCATAATAAAGTGTTGGCAGGATTTAATGACCTTGCAACGCTTCTGCCGGATATAGCTGCCGAGTGGTCGGACAGAAATTATCCGTTACTTCCAACTCAGGTTACGGTCTTTGCCAATCGTAAGGCGTGGTGGAAGTGTAAGGATTGCGGCAGAGAGTGGAACACCTTTATTTCTACCCGTTCCGGTGGGAGTAAATGCCCGTATTGCAGTGGGTACATATTCTCGAAAGGGTTTAACGATTTGCAGACAACACACCCTGAAATTGCTTCGGAGTGGTCGGAGAAGAACTTGCCTTTGAAACCTGATGAAGTAAATGCAAAGTCGAGGAAAAACGTCTGGTGGAAGTGCAGAAAATGCGGTAATGAGTGGAAATCCGTTGTCAATGCCCGTGTGAAAGGTACGGTATGCCCCGTTTGTGCAGAGAGAGAAGTCCTTGCCGGATATAATGATTTGGCGACAACGGACAGTCAGCTTCTCAGTGAATGGGATTATGAACAGAATAAATTGAAGCCGACAGAGGTATCACGAACTTCAGCAAAGAGAGCGTGGTGGAAATGCAGGCACGGTCATTCATGGAGTATGAAGATAAATGAAAGGACGATATTGAATAAAGGCTGCCGAATTTGTGAGCAAGAATATTTATCTCTATTTCCTGCTTTGGCTGTCAGCTATTATTCTAATAAGAAAGGTTTGAAAGCAGAACTTGGTTCTGACCGATTGCTTGGAGTTCCGCTTGAAACATACATACCTTCAGAAAAGTTGGCTATTGAGTCAGGAAGTGCTGACGAGAATATAGAAATAATGAAAGCATATATGTGTGAGCAACGAGGAATAAGACTGATTAAACTGCCGATGAAAGGCACTGAACTGGATTATGCCGACAGCCTAAAAAGAGCTTTTCAGAACGTACATATATTTATTTCTTCTGATACAGAGGAAGATGTAGAGATAATCAAAAATACATTTGAAAGATGGAGGGACAGCCAATGAGAGAGAAAACCTATCATCTATACTTAAATGAAGAAGAACGAAGCCGAGTGATACAATCGCTCATTGAACTGAAGAACAATTTAGCAGCTCAGGGACGATACACCGATGCAGTAGATGATGTCCTCTGCAAAGTGCTTGAAGCAAAGAAAAAGAAATTGAAAATTGAATACATTTAGAACGTGTTTTGCCGTCTGTTTCCTAACCGGAGCAGGCGGCTTTTTTTATTTCAAAAAATTTTTCAAAAAAATTTTCGGAAAAGCGGCGATTTTGGGTGTGCATTTCATACCCCTTTGTCCAAATGAGTGAAGGGGTTCATTCCAGATAGCAAAAACGGAAGCCTTTTCGCTTGAAAATTGAATAAGTCATTCACTAAGACTTTATTTCTGATGATAGCCACTTTAGCAGGTACGCCGTGATTTCTGTATTTCAGAATAGCGAGAATTCCGGCTATGAGTATCAGGTTGCTCCTGATATGGCGATGACAGTCAGAATGATAATGATACTTCTCTACGGAGCTGGCGGAGTACCCGGCAGAGGTTAGAATCCTATGATACAGATAAGCAGTCTGTTCCTTAGTGACTTCCCATAAGCATTTTGCTTGGCAAGGGGTGTTGAGAACAAATATTGCTATGACCGATTAGGAAATGAGTCGGTCAGGTACATAGCCATAATGCGGTGGCTATGAATTTCAGAAAGGAGGGCAAAAAGAAGTGTCAAACTGCAAAACGATTTCCGTATGTAACCAGAAAGGCGGAGTCGGAAAGACCACCACAACAGTTAATCTCGGAGTCGGGCTTGCAATGCAGGGCAAGAAAGTATTGCTCATAGACGCAGACCCGCAGGGCGATTTAACGACTTGTCTTGGTTGGCAGGATACAGACGGTTTGGGTATCACGCTTGCAACAAAACTCACAGATGTAATCAATGAAACGATGACAGACCCTATGGTTGGTATCCTGCATCACGAAGAAGGTGTTGACCTTGTTCCGGCAAACCTTGAGCTTTCAGCAATGGAATTTAACCTTGTAAACGCAATGAGCAGAGAAACTACACTCAAGAATTATTTGTGTCAAGTGAAAAACAGATATGATTATGTAATTATAGACTGTATGCCTTCACTTGGTATGGTTACTCTCAATGCTTTATCGGCGGCAGACAGTGTTATCATTCCGGTTCAGGCTCAGTATTTGCCGGCAAAGGGTATGACACAGCTTGTGCAGACCATTTCAAAAGTAAAGAAGTATATCAATCCGGATATTAAGATAGACGGTATGCTGCTTACTTTGGTGGATAGCCGAACAAACCTTGCAAAGAGTACGGTGGAAGCACTCAGGGCGAATTTCGGTAATCAGATAAGAATGTATCGAACACAAATCCCGATTGCCGTAAAAGCCGCTGAAACTTCTTCCAAAGGCAAAAGCATTTATGCTTATGAGCCAAACAGCACAGTGTCTAAGGCATACGCTGAATTTACAAAGGAGGTGTTAGCCGATGGCAGGAAGAAAGAGCGACTTCACTCTCACGAAGCTCGATGATTTATTTACCACGCAGGCACAGAGAGATGAAGAACAGCTTTCAAAAATCCGAGATATTCCGTTAGAGCTGATTGATGATTTCCCAGACCATCCGTTTAAGGTCAGGGACGATGAAGATATGATGCAGCTTGTGGAGAGTGTCAAGGAAAGAGGGGTTATTACTCCGGCAACGGTAAGGCAGAAAGAGGACGGCAGATACGAACTTGTTTCAGGACACAGACGAAAGCGAGCTTGTGAACTGGCAGGATTTGAAACCTTGAGAAGTGAGATTGTAGACCTGAACAGAGATGAAGCGACCATTTTAATGGTTGAGATGTTAAACCGCAAACTCTACCCATCTGATAACTGCAAATTATATTACCCTATATAATAATGTATTCTTATAGCGACCGCAGTTTATTTCAATCAATAAATCATAGATAAAGAAAAGATG
>NZ_JACRWG010000041.1:0-24030 GCF_014306455.1 Catenibacterium faecis | reverse complement strand
TTCATCGGAATGGTTGGTCAACCCCATCGGAATTTTATGAAAATGGCTAGTTGGTCAAGTGTATCGGAACACTTGGTCAACCCAATCGGAATGAGTGATCAACTAAAGTGGAATAATCACTTTTATCATTTACTAAGATTGTTTTATCTGGTTCTATCAGTTTTTTAACCATATCCTTATAATACTGATATGTAGTAGAACCCATCTTATGAGGGAATACTTCTCCTTCTTCTAGTTTTCCTATGTAATCTGGTATATTCATATATACAATACGTCCTTCTCTTTCCTTATCAATAGACCAGACGAATGTACATCTTTGTTTTTCATGAATCATTTCTAATGATTTTATATCAGTCATAAGAAAAAAGCGTCCAACAATAATACATATGTTCTGCTGATTAAAAACACATTGTAAATCAATATGTGTCAATTCACTTTCTGAGCATCCATTCATAACTGAATATAAATAATTCACTAATTCATTTTTGCTAGAATAATATTGACTTGGATCAGCACCACAATAAAAAACATCATCATCTAGATAATGGCTTAATAAACTCATATCCTTATGCCAAAATGTTTGTAAAATTTCTGTACTTGTACCAATTAAATCATTTACCACTTTTTTTCTCATATATATCACCACTATTAATTTACCAAAAATAATATTATAAGTCTCATACTTATGTATAAAAAGTTTTTTTATTGCACGAAAAGTATTCTTTAGGCTTTAATTTATTTAAATAAGTAAACTATGCCAAATTATTTTCGGTTTTTAGTAAGTATTTTTATGACTTCACTTGTATTTTCTAATGTTTTATAATATTTGTTACTTATATAATACTCTATATCTTCAATTTAGTAAAGTAAAGCGTCTCTTGTCTCTCCATTTTTAATGGTTCCAGTGTGTCCATCTGCTGTATATACAATGACAGCCTGAATACAAGCCTGTTCTCTCACGAATGAAAGGATCACTCACTTTCATCTTTTTGAGCTTCATTTAAATACTCTACAAGATAACCAATCGTTTCTCCACCGCCAAGGCCAACAACCATACCATCTTCAATCTACTTTAGCCCTTCTTCTCTTCATTCATCTCTTATTCGTGTAATTATCTAACACGAATAGACTATCGCTTAAGTTTATTTTCGTAAGCAAAAAAGTGAAGAAAATATTATTCTCCACCTCTATCATATCTTATAAATCTATTTCCTTGATACGTTAATATACCTTCTTCTCCTTCTTTTAGAGATATATAAGCATAATAATCTACAGGAAATCTCTTCATCTGTCCATCTTCTAACCCAAAACAAATATAGTACTTATGACCATTCATTTCTTTTGTAAGTACATTAGCTCTTATAGAATGAACAGCTGAACGATTATTCTTTAACCACCATAAAATACTTTCGCCAAACATATATTCACCACCAAAAGACTAACAACTCACTGTTATTCATCTTCATCTACTGTATTAAAAAAACTTTCTAAAAACACAAATAAACAATCCATTTCTATCACCTCAATGTTTACTAGTATAGTATTTAGATATGTAATTGTTATGGACTCTATGTGTTTTTTATATGTATTTTTTATCAAGAAAAGGACTTCAGATGAATGATAATCAAAGAGTTTTTTCTGCCCCTTGTTTCTTAACTTAATATTCTTTTTCAAAAATCAGATCCATTACCTGTACATGTCCAGTTCCACGCTGTTTTACAGGAACATATCCAACATATCGCCAGCCTTGTGAAGCTCTTTTCTCAATAATAGACCGATAATCATCAATACAATATACAGTACCTGCACCTAGTCCATAACCACTTAGATGACAGCTTACAGTTTCATATGCATACTTGTACATAATTTGTTCTCCTTTCATGAACCTGATATTGTCGCAATAATTAGTTTTCTGTAACATTCTGTAAATCTTGGTAAAATCTTTCATAATCAAACTTACCTTTGGTTTTAACTTTTTTTACTGCTCTAATAACAGTATTTCTAATAATAGTAACTTTTTCCTCGTCTGTCGCATTATAATATTGATCAAAATCAATTCTAATATCAATGCTGGCACAACTTCCATTTCCAATAAATCTAACTTTATCTTTCCACATTCCCTTTTGATACAAATCCTTAGGAGCACATTGAGGACATATACCAATTATTTTCAAAGTCTCGCTATATTCCTTATCTTTGAAGTATTCATGACATTTTTTACAATAGTAGTATACACCTTCATTCACGCCATATTGCTGAGTAAAATAAGCAGGCGAGTTGATATTTAATTCCAATTTTTATCACCTCTCATTTTGATTTACTTTCTTGTTCCATCTTCATAAAACATCTTTTTTAAAGCAAGTTCTGTTGGAATAATAGATACGATTAGAATAATACATTGCAATAGGACAAAGATAAGAGAAATCATACTATATGTATTGTCATTAGTACGTAATAGTAATACAGAAACAAGAACTGAAAAAGCAAGCATGAATAAACCCATCTTATACCAAAGTCTTCCACAATACTCATTCGCAAATCTCCATGTATCCATATTTTTCATTGAACGCGTTGTTCTGTATCCTACCAAACCATTTATATTTTTGGGATAATGTTTCCACATGATTCTTCCTGTTACAATCACAACAACAGGAATCAACAAGTTACAAATAAATAATACATACATAAGACAGACCTCCTTTTGCATTTGTCTTATATCATTAATAGAAGCAGTTGTCGCAAAACTTGCGACAACTGAACGATTCAATTCTTCTTTCAATGCATCCCTAATATGTTTACCTAGCGTCTTGATATGTCTCTCAAATAATTCAACCACACGATATCATTATTAACAGGCGCATTAAGTTTAATTTCTTTATCTGCTGTTTCAAACAAAATCTATTCGTTTTTCATAATAGATTTACCTTCTTGTTAATTAAGTTCTTTCCCCTTTACATCTTCTTATCTTTTATATAGATACAGAAAAAGAACTTTCCTATATAAGTATTATACCATTTCTTATCTACAATTACTTTTACAACTATATTATAATATTTATCTCATTATAAAAACAGGAGCACCCCCCCGCCAGATATGGGCAGAGGACACTCCTTCTAGGCTTATTAGAAACACAATCCAAACAATAATCAACTATCATTTATAGAATCTTAATACCTGATATTGATAATAGTTATCCTTATCTAGATAACCAACAGAAATGCCTTTTCCATTATATGCTGTTTTACCACTACTCGATTTATCTTTTGCTTCTTTGAGTAATGTATCAATCTCAGTATCCGTTGCTTTATTATAATTTGCTTTAATAAGTTTTTTTGTATATGTAAGTGCCTCATCATTATATTTACTTGTCTTATTAACGAAAATAAGCATATAGTCTACAATATCAGTTGCCTGATCTCCCGTATACTTTTCAGGTACAACGACTAAAGAAACACCTTCAAGAAGTCCATACCAGTACTGATTATTTTCTTTTGTTAAATAATCAGTTGAAGCAACGTTAAGTGAACTATGATCTACTACTTCAGTATTGAATTTTGCAACTAATACATCTACTGTTTCTTTTTCTATAAAGCCATACTTTTCATAGCTTTCCTGCAGATTTTTCTTTGCGTCTTCTACCTTAGACTTACCACATCCTGATAATCCAAAAGCCATCAAACAACATAATAGAATAGTGAGAACTCTCTTCATATGTATTCCTCCTCTCTATAAATATAAGAAAACATATGACTTCTATCCATGCTTATCATGTTTATATTTACTATTACTCATTTTAGATGAGCTAAAAATCATCATATTGTCTTTAATAGTCTTGGATAAACATATCTCATCACTTCAAATTATCAACAAAAATCACTCAACGATTTTATTGATTATAATCCTATCTTGAGAAAGACCATATATTTCTAATCTGTTTAGAAAGAGTATCATAACTCCATAAACGATTACTTCTTTTTATAGAGTTAGGATCATTCACAATAAACATCCCCTGCTTCATTCCTCTAATAACGATAAGATGTCCTGTAGTAGTAAAGTCTCCTGGTTTCATACTGCATATAAGAGGTCTACCATTCATAATTTCATTCTTCATAGAAGAATAAGAGAGGGGAATGTTTCTTCCATGAATACCATAATGTTTCATACCTTCAGTAAAGAAAGCCCAGGATGTTCCATCTTGATAATAGCCATGATTATATGCATATGATGCCACATCAAAAGGGGTAATGTTATTTCTTCCTGTTAATCCTGCAATAATCATTGCAGCACTTGTAGGACCACAGCCATTCATACCAATCACATTATGTCCGTACTTTCCATAACCCCATCTTTGATCATATTGAAGTAAGAGAGGATAACGTCCTTTTGTGACTGGACCTATTATATTTGTATAAACATGTCCTTTTTTACTTGGATAGTTGTAAACAAAATCAATGAGTTCTTCATTACGATAAAGTGCTTGAATCATTGTATCAGGATATTGATTCTTATTATTTAATATAGTACGTAGTTTAGGATTAAAACGCGCTTTTATTTCTAAACCAATATCTTCTCTCAGTCCACTTACACCTCCACTTATATTATAAGCTATATGACCTATAAGAATTGAGAATACAGAAAGTAATACAATAATTATTTTTTTCATATGTTTTCATCTCCTTAAAAAAGCATCTTCATTACTTGTATTTTACCAATACAAATGAAGATGCTTCTTTAATACATTCTTATAGAATTCTTATGAACTTCTTAATTTTTTGGAAGAGTAATGGTGAAGACTGTTTCTTCTTTATTACTTGATGCAAAGATAGAGCCATGATGAAGTTCCACTATTTCCTTGGCAATAGCTAGACCCAAACCACTTCCACCTGTTCTTGAAGTACGTGCTGAATCTAAACGATAGAAGTTTTCAAATATACGATTTAGTTTTTCTTGAGGTATCTCTTTTCCTTTATTGATAACTTTAATAATGACATCATCATGCGTACTATGAACATCAATATTAATATCAGTATGATCCTTACTATAGCTAATCGCATTCTTAATCACATTACTAAAGACTCTGCTGAGTTTATCGGCATCACCATATAATGTGATATCTTCATCTTGATTAAGATGGATATTCTTTTCCTGTTCTACTAGGACAGGATAAAAGTCATCAATAATCTGTTCAAGCATAAGACGGATATCTAAATCTTCTTTTTCTAGAATAATCTTTTCTGAATTATAACGAGCCACTTCAAACAATTCATTAATGAGATCTTCTAAGCGATAAGATTTATCTAATGCCACATTGATATACTTCTCTCTTTGAGTATCAGGCATATCTTTTATTTCATCTAATAAAGATAAGTAACCAATCATAGAAGTCAATGGTGTTTTAATATCATGAGCTAAATAAACAATGAGTTCATCCTTCTTCTGTTCATTCTCTCTTGCAAGTCTCTCATTCTTTATTGATTCACTCTTTAGTTCATTAAATCGTCTTTCTATATCATAAAGTTCTTCTGGTAATGTGATATAGTCTACACTCTTATCTATTAATTCATGAGATGCATGAGTCAATGCATCCATATAATAGGATGTCTGTTTATAAAGATGATGAATCATAAACGCAAAAGAAATCACTATACAGATTAATAAAAACAACAGAAGCGAGAGTGGATTCTTCACAATATTATAAAAGAACGCTAGAAACGTATAAATATTAGAATCAAAATCATAGACCCATTGAAAATCAAAAAAAGCAGCTAGATAGACTGCCAATACAAAAACAACTAACAGCCCTACTGTATAAGCTATATATTGTAGTAGTGTACGTTTATAAATCTTCTTTAAGATCGTATTAGTTTCCATATCATCCATCCTTTATTTTTCAATCTTATAGCCTACTCCATAGACCTTCTTTATATATTTAGGATTTCTTCCACCATCATGCATCTTTTCACGTAAGTGTCTAATATGCACCATAATTGTATTATTATCTCTCTTATAATAATCTTCTCCCCAGACCTTTAAAAACAAGTCATCACTCTTTACAACATTTCCTTTATAAAGACATAATTCCCATAATATCGCAAATTCTGTTTTAGTCAGTTCTATCTTCTTTTCATTAAAATAGAATTCTCTTGTATCATTATTAATACGTATTCCTCTAAAATCTATTTCATTCTTTTCTTCTTTTTCATTATAGTTCTTATAACGTCTTAGCTGTGCTTTGACTCGTGCAACAAGTTCTAATGGCTGGAATGGTTTTGTGACATAATCATCTGCACCAATACTTAAACCATTGATTTTATCAATATCCTCTACCTTTGCAGTCACAAAAATAATAGGAAACTTATACTTTCTTCTTATTTTATTGCATAAAGAAAAACCATCCATATCAGGCATCATTACATCTAAGATAGCTAAATCAATCTTTAAATCATCAATATCTCTTAATACATCCTGACTAGAATAGTACTTATATACAGTAAAATTTTCATTTTCTAAATAGATTTGTATTAAATCTGTAATCTCTTTTTCATCATCTACAACTAATATATTCATAAATATCCCCTCTTATGTATCATTATATCATTTACATTCCTATCAATTATTAATACTTTCTTAATTATTGAAAATTCCCTCTAGAGTTAGTTATAAATAATATGGTATGATAGTCGCATTGTGTGGAGGAAAATAAACATGAAGAACATGACTAAAGGGAAACCATTAAAGCTTATATTCTTATTTGCATTACCACTTATGTTAGGTAATATCCTACAGCAATTATATACAATGGTAGATACAATGATTGTAGGACAGTTCTTAGGTGTTAATGCCTTGGCGAGTCTAGGTGCTGCAGACTGGATCAACTGGGCTATTTTAGGAATAGTAATGGGCTTTACACAGGGATTCTCTATTCGTATCTCACGTACTTTTGGCGCTGAAGATTATGGGAATATGAAAAGATCTATGCATATGATTTTCTTCTTATGTGCTTTCTTTTCCATTCTTACAACAGTTGTTGCAGAATTATCTATCGTTCCATTATTAACTCTATTAAATACACCATCTAACGTTATTCAAGGTTCTATTACGTATTTAAGAATCATGTCCGGTGGTTTGACTATCACAATGTTTTATAACTGTTTTTCTAGTATATTACGTTCTTTAGGTGATAGCCGTACACCATTACTCGCAATGATTGGAGGAGCAATCACAAATATCTGTTTAGACTTATTATTTGTAGTAATATTTAAATGGGGTATTGCAGGTGCTGCGATTGCGACATTATTAGCGCAGTTCTTAACTACAATATTCTGTCTCTATATATTGAAGAAAGAATTACCATTCAAGTTAGAACTCACTAAATTTAAGTTTGAAAAAAAGATCATCAAGAACTTATTACAGTTAGGTTCACCTCTTGCCTTCCAGAACCTCATTATTTCTATTGGTGGTATTATGGTACAGTCAGTAGTCAATCGTTTTGGATTCTTATTTATTGCAGGATTTACTGCCACAAATAAGTTATATGGTTTATTAGAAGTAGCCGCTATTTCATTTGGTTATGCCATTACAACATTTAATAGCCAGAACCTAGGTGCTAAGCAGTATGAACGTATTAAAAAAGGTGTCGCACAGGCAGCCTTCTTATCATTCTGTACTTCAGTGATTATTGGTGTCTCAATGGTTTTATTTGGTAAGCATATCTTATTACTCTTTATTTCAGGTACACCTGATCAGATTAATAAGGTACTTACTATTTCTTATAAGTATCTCTTCATTATGGCAGTATGTCTACCAATTCTCTATATGCTGCATTCATATAGAAGTGCCTTGCAGGGAATGGAAAATACATTTATACCAATGGTATCAGGCATTGTGGAACTCGTTATTCGTGTAGGTGTTGCCCTCATCTTCCCTATATTTTTAGGTCAGAATGGTATTTATCTTGCAGAAGTACTCGCATGGACAGGTGCAGCAGTACTGCTTTATATATCATATAAAATAAAAATACATGCATTATTAAAAGGCAATAGTGAGATGGCTTAGTCATCCTCTATTGCCTTTTGTTTAATAAAATCTAAATTACTTTTCCGTTCATCTGACGCCATCTTTTATATTCCTCAACATCAGATTTCACCAATTTCCAGCATATTGTAACAACAGCAGCATCGTCTAAATATCCGACACCTAGAATACCATCTGGAATAATATCAGCTGGAGATAAGACATAAATCAATGCACTAATTATTGCGATAACTGTACCAATAGGAACATCTGTATATTCCTTTTTTATATAATTTCTAACAAGTGAAATCATTATCGGTAAAACAGCTAGTTTATCTCCAAGTGCAGGTATTGTTTTAAGTTTCTTTTCTAATCGTTGTAAAAAACGTTCTAATTCATCAACATCATCTAATAATGTTTTAGCCTTACCATATCCTTTCTTTAATTCTCTCAACGCAGATTTGTCATCAAAATTTTTTTCCATATTCATTTACCTCTTTATATTTCTGTTATAAATCTCAGAAACAATTAAGTCTTTTAATTCTTCATCCGTTAAAACATTGTAACTTTTTCCTTCAAATGTCATCTTTCTCAAATGATATTTCATTTCCATACTTTATCGCTCCCTTGATATTATCATATCATATCCTCTCTTACTATCATGAAGAAATCGTCCATTAATCCAAAAAAAGACATCTCCTAAGAGATGCCTTAACGAATTATTTCATTACAATATTTATATCTACTCGAAAATGTTGCTTTTACGCTGTTTTTCGCTATCTATCTTCTGATTTACTCCATTTTTACTCCAATTTTAAGCCAATATTTTCAGTTCAGCTACTTCTTCTTTTTTCTTTTCTTCTGAAACGTGCGTGTATAAATCGGTTGTCATTGCCAATGTGGAATGACCTAAGAGTTTCTGCACTACCTGTTGGTCTACTCCATTTTCATAACACCTTGTAGCGTATGTATGTCGCAAAGTGTGACAGGTAAACAATTCAAGTATCTTTGGCTCTCTCTTTTCTTCCTTTGCCAGTTCAATCTCTATCACATTGATTTTCGCTACATAGTCTTTGATTGCACTATTGACATTGTAATAATAAACTGGCGAACCGTCCGAACAGGTAAATACCAAGTTTTGAAATTCTTTATGCTGTTTCCATATCGAGCGTTTCCACATCTTCTGTTCTGTCTGCTTTATCTTCTGATTTTGCAAAATCTCATACACTTCATCTGTCATAGGAATGACACGATTACTTGATATGGTTTTTGCAGTCGTATAGAAAAACTTTGAACCCTCAACGGGACTGGAAGCCTTTGAGTAATGAATTGTCTTATTGATTGTAATTTCTCTTTTTCCAAAATCACAATCTTCCCATTTCAGTCCAAGCACTTCTCCAATCCGACAGCCTGTTGTCACAGCAAATTTCAGAACATTGATGTGTATATAGGAAGAAGCAAATGTAAAAAATTTCTCCTGTTCCTCTCTTGTTAATACACGCCTTTCCTTTTTCACTTCTTTTGGCATTTCCACACCGATACAGGGATTTTTTCTAATGTATTCACTCAATACTGCCTTATCAAACATATCGCTTAACATAAATCTAATATTCGATACCGTTCCGTGTGCAAGACCGCTGTCTATCAAATCATTCAAAAATTTCTGAACGTGATATGTTTTAATGTCCTGCAAATACATCTTTCCGATAGAGTTTTTCACTCTTGAATTGTAGTAACTGTGGTTTTTATATATCGTAGTCATTTTGACTGTTTTCTTCTTATACAACTCCGTCCACGTTACATACCACGCATTTAAAGTGATACTTTCGCCATTGCCATTCAAACCATGTTCATCTTCATAAACCGCTTCTCGCAACTTCCGTTTTAATTCATTCAGTTTAAAATCATAAAGCGTTTTTCGTTTCCCTGTTTTGCTTGTAAATCTTGCAATATAGCGTCCGTCTGCTCTCTGTGAAATTCCCTTACCGAGTTCTTTGCCCTTTAAATCTTTACCCATACCAACTTTCCTTTCTTCTACTGAAAGAAATATGGTAAAGTAAATATTTCAATTTTCATTATATCGACACCCCATTTTCTTTTCAAGCCCTTTTACATTGATATTCCAGCCATTCATCAAATAATTTTTTATTTGCATACAGCCGATTACCAATGCGTACCGTAAATCTATTTTTCGGATTGTTCAACAGTTCTCTTGCCTTTGTTTTCCCAATCCCCATATACTCACAAAATTCATTTATATTCAGTAATGCTTTTTCTATACGATTATCCCCTTTCCTCTAATCTTCTTGCTTTTATGTAATCATCATACAACTGCTTCTGTGTAATATTCATTTCTCCATTTGCTACAAGATTACCAATATAATCTCTCTGCTCTATCTTTCCAACCTCTGCAAACAGCTTCAAAGACGGGGCAACATACTTTTCCAACCACTCCCACACCTTTTGTAAACTTTTCTTCTGTGGTTGCATGGTAAGTTTGACCTTGCCTATATCTTTCATCAGTTCCGCCCACGCTTGATAGGTTGGATAAAGCCTTTTTCGTGTTGTCATGCTGTCTGTCGGCTTTTCTAAAAATCGTATTTTGCTGTTCAACACTTCCATTGCCAGTCCTGCCACATCTCTATATCTCAATAATTCCTGTACTACGCTTACCGCCATTTCCTGCCGAAATCTCAATTCATATCTGTTCCAATTCTCATCTAATTCTGTTCCATACTTTTTATTCTGTTCATATCCCTTTTCATAAAATACCAATCTCAAATTACTGGCTGAACTGCCGAGATAAAGACTTCCACCTTTACTCTGAAACACTTCCTCTTTCAGTTCTCCCGAGTCGTGAAAATCTATCTCCCGTAACTTTGAAGAAAGCAATCCCTCTTTTGTCCTTACAATTAAATCGGGAATACTCAAATAAGGTTTTCTATCATCTATCGCCAAATCAATCCGAGGAAAGTTGATGTGATACTGACAAACTCTGTTTAAGAAATCAAACCATGTTTCCTCATTGAGTTGTAAAAAATTTTCATAGTTGCGACAACCTTTCCCACTCATTAAAATCTGAAAGCCTTGATACTGTGCATTTCCTGTCGGCTTTAGCACCTTGATATTAGCGAAGATAGCCACAACCTCATGTCCTGCAATCCCCTTTTCATAGCCTGTTACCGTCATAAGTTCCATAGGTATTCTCAACACATCTTCTATGACTGCTTCTAACGGAACTTCCTTAATCGTTATCTGACACCAATCTATCAAAGCACTTAATTCTTCTTTCTGTCGTATTACTCCCCTGTTAGTGTAGGGGAGTTCTGGAAGAAAACTTCCGCTTCTTTCTTCCAAATTTATCAAACCTCCTTATCTGCAACGGCGTTGCCATTGCCCTGCCCTCAACCTGCCGTTTGGTACGTCAGAACGAGGACAGGAACTTTGACCGCCTACATATTTTTGTTTGGAACAGGGCGGATACCCTTACAGGTAATCTTCTCCACTAATACAGGGAAATTTCCTCTCTGCACATAAGGGGCATAAACTGGTTCTTCCAGTTCCACCACAGCATAAGGCTCAATCTTCGGAAGTTCCGTTGCTTCCAAGCGAATATCCACGCTGTTTCCAAGTTTCATGCTTCCAAGATGAAGTTTTAAGGCTTCCACTTCCTCTGTTTTCTTCTTACTGTCTTTATCATAGCGGTAACAGTTATCCGCACCCATAAAGCGAAGTTCTCCAAATGCTTCTTTTACCTGTTCTTTTGTCAATGTAATCTGCATACACATTCCTTTCTCCCCGTTGAACCGATAGGTCAGTTTCTCATATTTTCATTTTCCTATTACGACGCCGTTCATTGTTCAGTTTTTTCTGAACTTAATTGTATATTAGCACAGGCATATTCGTTTTGCAATAGAAAGTTTAGTTTTTTATAAACTTTTTGTTTTCTTTTTTCTGAACTTGTGGTATAGTGTCCTTAGACGATAAGATATGAGAAGTTATAACGAGATATGGAAAGAGAGGGTTTTTCAGATGAATACAATCGCAGAACGGATTAAATTTGCCATGAGAGCAAAAAATAAAAAACAGGTGGACATAGTCAAAGATACAGGTATCAGCAAAGGGGCGTTCAGTTCCTATCTTTCGGGACAATACAATCCAAAAGCCGATAAAATGGAACTGATTGCCGACTCCTTAGATGTAGACTTGCGGTGGCTTTACGGAGAAAATGTACCTATGGAACATACAAGTAAGAATAACAATGCCCTGCAATATGTCTTTTATAACAACTCCTGCTCCGAGTATCTTCTTGATAATTTAGACGATATCTATATTGCCATGATGACCCAATATGCCGCCCTTATTCCACGCTTTTATGTTCTTGTCAATCGTGCTGGAAATGCAATGCACCTATTACCTTTATTTTTGAAAGAAGATAGTTCCGAGTTCTACGAATGTCCGTCTGATTTCTTCTATTCCGACAGGCATACTATTTTTACAAGAGATTTTGAAAGTATTCACATGGTATTAACAACCGCCACGATTTACTATTACGGAATTGATACAAAAACTTATGAACCGAAAGTTACCAAACTTGCCTACTCACAGACTGACGATTGCTTTTATATTGACAATGAAGTACATGATTGTCATATCAAAGCATTTGAAAAAGAAGTGGTAAAAGAAGCACTTTACTTAAAACACAACGCCCAGTAACAGACAAGAGGACTTGCAAGGTTTCTGACCTTTCAAGTCCTCTGCTGTATCATGGTTCTGTTGGCTGTGTCCGTTCCGTCAAGGACTGCCCTACGGCGTATCGGCTACGCCTTGTTCCTTGACCTCACTACATTTCTCTCAACTTTTTAGAAACTATGAAATTACAAAGAAATGCTACCGCTACAATAATAAAGCAAATGATTGTACACCATACAGGTACTCTCATATCTAATTGCACTCGTAACAAAATCGTGATTGCTAAAAATACAGCTCCCACAATTTGTATAAAGTCTAATATCTTTTTTTGAAGTGTCTGTAAATGCTTCTTGTCTTTTATTCTTTCAGATTTCCATATTCCATAATTTACTTGCATATCATTTACATCTTCATCTGATATAAGTTCATCCATACTTACATCTAGTTCTAATGCCAGTTTTTTTGCCGTAATCAAATCTGGACATCTTGAACCATTTTCCCAACGACAAACTGTCTGCCTTGAAACATATAACTTATCTGCCAGTTGTTGCTGAGTGAGATTTTTTTCTTCTCTGAATTTTTTGATGTTATCATTTAATGCCATACTCCATACCTCTCTTTCATTCACATCATATAACGATAGAACCCAAAATAAAAGTACCAGTATGTATTTCCTTTGTTTCCATTTTGGTAACATCTGTTTATTCCAAGTTTTCTACACCATAATACCGATATATCGCTGAACCAATGTATTTTGTAACCCCTTTTCCGTACTGTTTATCTGTGGCTTCTTCCAACTGAGAATGATTCAAATAATCTTTAGCCATTTCTAATAATAATACTCTTGCATTATCCATTTTAAAAAGATTTTTACAACTTTTCCCCAATCTTTTTACTGCTTTCATTGACATATCTTTCATCGTAAACCGTTACGCTACTAAAGAGTCAAGATGTTTTTTCTATTTTATCACAAATTCAATAAAACTGCCCCTAATTTTACAAATAAGAAATGACGCAGATAATGTTTCCACTACCTACGCCATTTCTCATTACATCTTTGAAATATTTACTCCATTTTCTTTCAATCTTTACTCCAATTTTACTCCATTTTAAAAATCTGTTACGATATTTTACGGTATTCTATGATACCTTTCCCTTGAAGAAAAATGTCTGCAAGCCTTGATTTTAAGCGAACTTTTCAATATTCCCAAGCACTTTATTCTGTTGTGAGATTTTCTCTCAAATTATTTAACTACAATATTTACAATCTTGTTAGGAACATAAATGATCTTCTTAATTTCTTTACCATCAGTATGTGCCTTAACATTTTCAAGTTCTAATGCCTGCTGTTTAACAGATTCAGCTTCCTGATCCTTATTAATAGATAAACGTCCACGTACTTTACCATTTACCTGTACTGCAATTTCAATTGTAGATACAACAAGCTTGTCTTCTTCATATGTTGGCCATGCTTCATAAGCAATTGTTCCTTCATGACCAAGTTTTTCCCACATTTCTTCACAGATATGAGGCGCAATACATGAAAGCATCTTAACGATACCTTCTGCATATGGCTTATAAACTGCTTTAGCCTTATATGCTTCATTGATGAAGATCATCATCTGTGAGATAGCTGTATTAAAGCCAAGGTTTTCATAGTCTTCAGTCACTTTCTTAACTGTTGAGTGATATACGAAGTCTAATGAACCATCATTTATATCAGTTAACTTATCAGATTCAACAAATAATCTATAAACACGTTCTAGCCATTTCTTTGAACCTTCTACACCTGTTTCACTCCAAGGTTTAGATGCTTCAAGAGGACCCATAAACATTTCATATAAACGTAATGTATCTGCACCATATGCTTCTACAATATCATCTGGATTAATAACATTACCCTTTGACTTAGACATCTTCACACCATTTGGACCAAGAATCATACCCTGATGGTATAGCTTCTTGAATGGTTCTTTAACTGGTACGATACCCTTGTCATATAAATAGTTATTCCACATACGTGAATATAATAAGTGTCCTACTGCATGTTCAGGTCCACCAACATATAAGTCAACTGGCATCCAGTGCTTTAATAATTCTGGATCTGCAATAGCCTTATCGTTATGTGGATCAATATATCTTAAGAAGTACCAAGAAGATCCTGCAGAACCAGGCATTGTACTTGTTTCTCTCTTACCCTTCTTACCATCTACTTCTACATTAACCCAGTCAACAGCCTTATCCAATGGAGAAGAACCAGTCTTTGATGGACTATAATCTTCAAGTTCAGGTAAGATAAGTGGTAACTGATCATCACTTAATGCAACAGATGAGCCATCATCAAAGTTAATGATTGGAATTGGTTCACCCCAATATCTCTGTCTTGCAAAGATCCATTCTCTTAAACGATAGTTAACATGCTTAGAACCACAATGATGTTCTTCTAACCAGTCTAACATCTTATCGATTGCTTCCTGTTTATCTAAACCATTTAAGAAGTCAGAGTTAATATGTACACCATCTTGTGTCCATGCTTCCTTAGTAACATCTCCACCTTCTAATACTGGAATAATATCGATACCAAACTTCTTTGCGAAAGCATAGTCACGATCATCATGTGCAGGAACAGCCATGATAGCACCTGTTCCATAACCAGCTAATACATAGTCAGAAATCCAGATTGGAATCTTCTTACCATTTACTGGGTTGATTGCATAAGCACCAATGAAGACACCTGTCTTTTCTTTATTTAATTCAGTTCTTTCAAGTTCTGACTTAGTTGCACATACATCTAAGTAAGCTTTTACTTCATCCTTCTTATCAGGAGTCGTAATCTTTTCTACTAATTCATGTTCTGGTGCTAATACACAATAAGTAGCTCCAAATAATGTATCACAACGTGTTGTGAATACTGTGAATTTATCATCATAACCATCTACCTTAAAATCAACATGAGCACCGATTGATTTACCAATCCAGTTTCTCTGAATTTCTTTAGTAGATTCTGGCCAATCAACTTCTTCTAATCCTGCAAGTAATCTTTCAGCATATTTAGGAATATCAATAACCCACTGTTTCATATTCTTACGAATAACAGGGAATCCACCACGTTCACTCTTACCATCGATGATTTCATCGTTCGCAAGTACTGTACCTAATTCTTCACACCAGTTAACAGGAATATCTACATATCTAGCTAAACCATCTTCATATAGCTGTTTGAAAATCCACTGAGTCCATTTATAGAAGCTAGGATCACAAGTAGATACCTGCTTATCCCAGTCAAATGAGAAACCTAACATCTTTAACTGTTTAGTGAAAGTCTGAATATTCTTTAATGTAAATCCTTCAGGGTGGTTACCTGTCTTGATTGCATACTGTTCAGCAGGTAAACCAAATGAGTCAAATCCCATTGGGTGTAATACGTTATATCCCTGCATTCTCTTCATTCTTGACATGATGTCAGTTGCTGTATATCCTTCTGGATGTCCAACATGAAGACCTTGTCCTGATGGATAAGGGAACATGTCTAAGGCATAGTATTTAGGCTTTGAGAAATCATAAACATCTGTTTCGAATGTCTTATTCTCTTCCCAGTATTTCTGCCATTTCTTTTCTGCTATTTTATGATCATAAGCCATAATTTTGTCTCCTCCACTTTTAAAATAAAAAAAGTCCTCATGTCTAAGGACGAGAACTCGCGGTACCACCTTAGTTCATGAAGACTGATTCATGCGCTTAATGCTTTAACGCAGCAATACGTGATCTGCTTATCACAGACCCATCTCCCTAGCGAGTTCAATGGATAACTTTACTTATTCACACCAGCCATAAGTTCTCTTAAAAAGTATGACCATCTACTACTCTAGTTCCTTGACTTTTATATACTTACACACCTTATCATAATTTCCCATTATTTGCAAGAAGTATCATCTCATTTTAAGTATGCGGGATGGATTGAGCTTGATAATATAAAGAATACTAAATAGCGTAGAGAAACAAACTAATAAGAAAGAACCAATCCACAATATCAACATAATAAGAGGCTGGAAAGTGATATGCATAGGAAAGTCTGTAATCTGTGGGATGATTTGATTCATTATCTTCATAATACCAAGTAATATGAGTGAAGCTGTCACATAGCTATAAGAATGGAGAATCAAACATTGACAGAAAGACATCTTAAAAATATGTTTTTTCTTTTCACCATAGGCCTTCATGATGGCATGATCCTTCTTTAAATGCATCGCATGAAGAATCATGATTTCCATTATCATAAATATAGAAGAAAGTATTGTGAGAATAGAGAATAACACTAGAACCATCTGAATTCTATTCATATTCTGATTAAAAGTTTTTTGAGTTGATTCCCCCATTGCTTTAAACTCATATTCAGGATAATTCTTTTTTAAAGAATCTATAATGGATTTATCTTCCTTATATTTCAACATACCATATCTTGCAGTCGGTCTTTGATTAAAGATGGACTCTATCCAATGATAATTGGCATATTCATACATATAGAAGGCATCATAATTATAGGTTTGTGGAGAAATACCAACTATCTTTACTTCTTTTCCCTTTATCTTTAATTGATGCTTATAATAGATTGTCCAAGTTGTATTAAGTAATGTATTGACCTTATTCTTTTGTGCAAGTTTTCTTGCAGTAGAGAGAGGAACCGCAATTTCATCATTATTTTGTGGAGCTCTACCATATATATAATGAGTGGTATAGGACGAGTCGTCTGATATAAATAATACGTCATTCTTTTGATAACGTTGACTATTATGAGAGATTCCCATGAGATCATAATCATCAAGATTTAAATAATGATAGGATGCTTCATTGAAATGGGTTAAAGATAAAGGATCATCATTACGTAATTTATAAGTAATTGACTTCTGTGGAATCAATGAAGAAAGATATTGATAAATAGTATTACGAAAAGAGAATGTAAATGTAAATGTCATCATCAAACATAATAATGCGATAGATAGAGAAAATGACATCTGAAAAAATCTTTTACGACTACTTAAGAATGATTGGATAGTTAATTTAAGTATAGGAAAATGTCGTGGCTTATTATTGGTATGGTTCTCTCGAGGATAACTTTCTGTCTTTTTAATAAGTGTATCCTTTATAATACATCCATCCTTCATCTCTATAATACGATCACTATATTGTTTTACTAATACTTCATCATGGGATACAAATAATACAAGAGAAGAATGAGAACGCTGCTTCAATATCTTTAATACTCTCTCTGCATTATCTGGATCAAGTGAAGCTGTTGGTTCATCACATAGAACAATATCTGGATCATAATAAAGTGCACGCTCTATCGCTGCTCGTTGTCTTTGTCCTAAGGAAAGATCATTAACTGAAGTATTCTTAAATTGTTTAGTCAATGTTTCATCCAGTATGTAGGATGATTTATGAAAGTAATCATATAAACGTATATTATTATTAATAGAAAGCCAAGGTATAAGATGAAAATCCTGAAAAATGATAGAAACTTTCTTATTCTTTTCATATATCACTTCTCCTGAGTAATCATGATCAAGTCCAGCAATAATATGAAGTAAAGTACTTTTTCCACATCCACTTGGCCCAACAAGTGATACAAATCCTGTATCAGGAAGAGTACAAGTAATGTTTTCTAAGACATGTTCATGTAGATAACGCTTGTTGATTGATTTAAGTTGAATCATATTATTCCTCCCTGAGTAATGAGACTATACTTTCTTTCTTAATACGAATAAACGGTGCAGATGCAGAAAGTATGAGTATAAGAAGATAGAGAAAATAGAAAATAATATAGAAATAATAAGGAGATGCAAGACAGGTAAAATGGAAATAACTCTTAAAGGATGTGAGCGGGAGAATAGTAAGAATAACAATAAACATCACTATGCTGATAGAGTAAATAAATGTGCCTATAATAAGTATTTCTATCTTTGATTCACGCTGTAATTGTTTATAAGATGCACCCATAGAAATTTTCAAAGCAAGAGAACGGCTTCTTTCTAAATATAAAGAAGAGAAGACTGTTTTTGTAAGTTCTATTGCCACAAATAAGCTGACCATCATATAAACTAACGCAATCATACGACCAATAGAAATAAGTGTTCCATAACTCATCTTCTTCATATATACATCATTATCTACTTCATAGTTCTTTTCATAACGTTTAATAAGTGTTTCGGGAGCCTTTGTGACTACATCTATTTTGTCATCTCTTAATAAATCTGGATATGTCTTATCTATATCATGATGGAAACAAACCAATTGATCCTGATAGAAATTATCTTCTATTACTCCCACTACTTTATATGTTTCATCTTCTAATAGATGACATGTGAACTGTGATTTGAGTTTATGAGATAAATTATGAGTAATAATGACTTCATTTGTATGATGAGGAAAACGACCTGAAAGCAGCTTGATATGATTTTTCTTAGCAGGTAAACGAATCAACAAGGCATTAACTCCTTTGATATACCCACTTTCTATATCAAAATGTTTTGTACCTTTTTCTTTTAAAGACAATGGTTCTCCATCATGACTGGATATAGTTACAATATCTTTAAGTGGTGCTTCCGTGTAAGATTTTTCTATAGAGGTAGAAAGACCATTTAAACCACTTATAATCACTAGAGATGTTACAATGACTAATATCTGAAAAAGTGAGAGTAATGCGAGTCTCTTTCTTTCTCCCAATACTTCTTTAAAACTATAACGCATAGAGAAGTGTCTCTTATGTCGAGGAATAAGAACTTCTTTATTTATATGATTGTCTTTAATTGTATGTAATGTCTGGTTCTTCATCTCTATGAGTACATCGACATATTCATCTAATAGGGATGTATCATGAGAAACAACAATGACTAAACGATCTTCAGATACTTCCTTTAAGAGTGTCATAACCTCTTTTGCCTGTTTATAATGAAGGGCACCTGTAGGTTCATCACATAAAAGTACAGGTGCATCCTTTAACAAGGCACGGGCAATAGATACACGTTTCATCTGTCCAATAGAAAGTTCATCAGGATATCTTTTCATAAGCTTTTCTATTTTTAAGCGTCTAATAATCTTATCCATCTTTTTCTTATCAAAATCAATCTGTCCAAAATAACATCCAGCCATGATATTCTCTTCTACTGTATAAGAAGGAATAAGATCATTATTCTGTTTAATAAAGCCTATCATCTTACTAAATTTTTTATCTATCACTTCATGATTAAAAGTAATTGTGCCATTATATTGCAGTAATCCACATAAACAATATAGAAGTGTAGACTTCCCACATCCTGAAGGTCCTTTGATTCCTACTAAACCAGTATCTGGAAATATATAATTCACATGATCCAATATACAAATATCATAACTCACAGTTAAGTCTTTAAGTTCTAGCATATTTTTCCCTCCATTTTATGTTATAATGAGCCAGGTGATAAAAAATGAATCCTTTTCCATATTCTTTAGATAACAAGCGTTATCATACATACAATTATTTTTTAAAAACGAGATATCATAAAAAAGTCGCAAAAGTCTCTTTAGATGCCCATTTTACTTGTCCTAATAGAGATGGGACAAAAGGCTTTGGAGGCTGTATATTCTGTTCTGAGAAAGGTTCTGGCGACTTTATTCTAGATAGTGATTCTCTTTTAGAACAGTTTAAAGCAGGTGCTGAAGTAATGAAAAGAAAGTGGCCTGAAGCTGTCTTTATTCCCTACTTCCAGGCATATACAAATACCTATGCTTCTTTAGATCAGTTAAAGAAGATCTATGAACCATTTATTGGTATGAAGGATGTTGTTGGTATTGCGATTGCGACACGTGCAGACTGCCTCACTGAAGAAATATGTGCTTATTTAGAAGAATTAAATAGAAAAACGGATGTCTATATAGAATTAGGCTTACAGACTATTCATGACAATACTGCAAAAGAAATCAATCGTTGTCATACTTATCAGGAATTCTTAGATGGACTCTCTATGTTAAGAAGACATCATTTAGAAGTCTGTGTGCATATTATTAATGGTTTACCTAATGAAACAATAGAGATGATGTTGGAGACTGCAAAAGCGGTAGGAAAACTAGATATTCAAGGTATTAAGATTCACAATCTCTATGTCACACAAAATAGTCGTCTATATAAGCTCTATTATCCTTTTAAGATGTTAGAAAGAGATGAATATATTTCTTTAGTTGCAAGACAACTAGAATATATTCCAAATCATGTAGTCGTAGAAAGACTGACTGGAGATGCACCATTAGAAGAATTAGTAGCTCCTTTATGGTCTATCAAAAAAACAACAATTCTTAATGATATCGATAAATATATGAAAGCTCAAGATATTATGCAGGGGGATCTTGTGTCCCTCAAATAATATATACGAAAGAAAAGAAAGAATTTCTTAAGGACATAAAAAAATCTGGCCAAAAGCCAGATTTCTTTTTATTATTCTTCTGTTTCAAGAAGACCGTATCCACCATCTCTACGTTTATAGACAACACATACTGTATTAGTTTCGATATCCTTATAAACGAAGAATGAATGACCAATGAGTTCCATCTGCATGATAGCTTCTTCCATGTCCATTGGCTTTGGATTAATTGTTTTTGTCTTAACGACAACGTCTTCTTCAGGTTCTTCAAGAGCTTCTAAAGTGTTAATGTTGAAAGCGAGTTTATTATTCTTTGACTTTCTACTTAACTTTGTCTTGTACTTTCTGATCTGTCTTTCTAGCTTATCGATAACTAAATCGATTGCTTCATAAAGATCATCACTTGTTTCTTCTGCACGAAGAAGAACATACTCTGTAGGAATTGTAACTTCAATTTTCTGACCAAATGGGTAAGTTCTAATTAAAACCTTAGCCTCCACATCTTGTCCCATGATGAAGTACTTGTCGAGCAATGCTAACTTTTTAGTAATTTTATCCTCGATAGCATCTGTAATTGCAACGTTTTTACCTCTGACAATAACTTTCATAATTAATTCCTCCTTTACAATTCTTTCTATAACTATATTATACATAAAAAAAACTAAAAAAACACTCTTGACATAAAATATAAAAAAAGAAGACGTTAATGTCTTCTTAAGCTAAGTATTTCTTTAAGTCTTCTACTTTATTTAATTTTTCCCATGGGAATTCAACATCAGTACGACCAAAGTGTCCATAAGCAGCCGTAGGGCCATAGATTGGGTTTAATAAATCTAATGTATTGATGATACCCTGAGGAGTTAAATCAAATTCTTTCTTGATTGCATCTAAGATGACTTCATCAGCTACTTTACCAGTTCCATAAGTATCAACATGCACACTTGTAGGATCCTTTACACCAATTGCATAAGATAACTGGATTTCAATACGATCACATAATCCTGCTGCAACAATGTTCTTAGCGATATAACGACTGATATAAGCTGCACTTCTATCTACCTTTGATGGGTCTTTGCCAGAGAATGCGCCTCCACCATGTCTTGCCATTCCTCCATAAGTATCAACGATGATCTTACGTCCAGTTAAACCAGTATCACCATGAGGACCACCAATAACAAATCTTCCTGTTGGGTTAATGAATACCTTGTAGTCTTCATTCATATGATGTTTTCTTACAACTTCTTTCATGATTTTTTCTTTAATGAATGTCTTGAATTCTTCTTCATTAAAATCTGGATCATGCTGGATTGACATAAGAATTGTATCAACCTTTGGATTATTTTCATCTGTATAATCAATAGTAACCTGTGATTTCATATCAGGTCTTGCATGTTTGAATGTACCATTATGTCTTAATTCACTTGCATAACGTACTAATTCATGAGCCATAGAGATTGGTAAAGGCATATATGTTTCAGTTTCATTTGTTGCATAACCAAACATGATACCCTGGTCACCTGCACCACCTACTTCTACATTTGTACCTAATGCGATATCACTAGACTGTGTATCCATAACAACCTTGATTTCACAAGTATCTGCATCAATGCCTAAATCTTCAGCAGTATAGCCGATTCTTCTCATTACATCACGTGCCACTGCTTCATAATCTACTTTCGCATTCGTTGTAATTTCTCCACCAATGACTAATAAATTAGTTGTTGCGAAACATTCACAAGCTACACGTGAATATTTGTCCTGTCTTAAGCATTCATCTAAGATTGCATCACTGATCTGATCACAAAGCTTATCTGGATGTCCTTCTGATACAGATTCTGATGTAAATAAGTTCTTTTCCATTTTCTTCTTTTCCTCCTGTAATAAAAAAGCTCTCCTCAAAGAGGAAAGCGTAGTAATCTGCTTCCTCTTATTGTTCAAGTAATACTTGCTTGGTCAAGGCACCTTCTATATAAGGGTTGCCACCACTTTAAAACGATCCTCATCTGTGTGGTTCTGAATAAGAGTATAAAAATATTTAATTAAATTGCCTGTACTTCAATAACGCCTGGAACTTCTTCTACTAAAATCTGTTCAACACCATCTTTAATAGTAGAATCTAACATCATGCAGCCTGCACATGCACCAAGCATATGTACATAAACGATGCCGTCTTTGAAATCAACGAATTCTAAGTCTCCACCATCTCTTTGAAGATAGGGTCTCAACTTATGAATGACTTCCTTAATGGCTTCAATCTTTTCTTCCATGATTTCACCTCGCTTCTGCTTGACCATTATAACACACAAAATAAAAAAGAAAAGTGATATACCCTATAGAATCACTAAAAAACATACTTATTTATTAGACAATTTTATAAGATTGCACATTTTTAAGTATAATTCACTGTTTTTTGTACATATTCTATGATTCTTATCAAGCATAATAAAAGAACCCCTAAGGGTTCTTCAACATTATTCATCACTATTATTTTTAATATAATCCAATACGAAATGAATGATATAAAGTACGACAATCATCCATCCGACAGATACTAAAACATATTTACATTCTATAGGCTTATCTTCATCAAACTTAAAGTAATAGTTATAAGTAAGTACTGGCACTTGAGTCATAAATATAAGTAAAGCAAGTACAGCTATATTTGTTTTCTTCATATTAACCTTCCATTCCTTTTCACCTCTAAAGTTAGTATGCTCTAACTATACTATTTTATTTTCTCTTTGTAAAGTTATTACAATATATTTTATTAATAGTATTCTTCTTTTGGAGTATATTTATTTCACAACTGATTAGATAGTGTAAAATATTTTGTGTAAATTATGATTTTTCAATTATAGAAAATGGACATATTTCCTAGTAAAATTAAGTCGACCAAAACATTAATCTAAGGAGATATGCCCATGAATTATTT